>NZGH01000048.1 GCA_002690875.1 Rickettsiales bacterium | reverse complement strand
GATGCAACACCTCCAGCTACTACAAAATTTTTATGTTTTAACATGGGATGTAAATCTAAAAAAATTTCCATTGCTTTTGCTGTCTTTACTTTTAAAATTTGATTAATTGTTTCTTGAAAAGAGGCTGCCATGTCACATTTTGATTTGTAACCTCTTATTTTTTTCGTTTTCAACATAACAGCAGTTTTTAAACCCGCAAAACGGTAAAAAAAGCAATATTAAAATTGAATCAACTGCTAGATGGCCTCTTGATCCAAAAGCACCCTTTATGAAAGGACCGGGTTTAAAATTATGAAATATTGGTTAGTAAAATCTGAACCAAATGTATGGTCCATTGATCAACAAATTAAAAGCGGATCAAAAGGAGCGATGTGGGATGGTGTAAGAAATTATCAAGCAGCAAAAAATCTAAAAAATATGGATAAGGGAGATCTTTGTTTTTTTTATCATTCAAATATTGGGAAAGAAATTGTAGGTATAGTAAAAGTAATCAAAACTGCCTTTTTAGATCCCACAGATATGACCGAAAGATTTGTTGCGGTGCAGTTAAAATTCCATAAAAAACTAAAAAATCCTGTAACTTTAAGAGAAATTAAATCAAATAAAGCCATTTCTCATATATTTCTTGTTAAACAGCCAAGACTATCTGTGATGCCGATTGACTCAAAAAGCTGGAAAATAATTTGTAAGATGGGTAAAATAACTACATAAATAAAAGGGCGACAGATGGCAAAGAAAAATAAAAAGAAAGCTAAAAAGAAGAAGATTAAACTTAAAAAGAAAAGTATTAAAAAACCTAAGAAGAAAAAAAAGCTTATAAAAGTTAAAAAACTTAAAAATAAGAAATTTAAAAAGAAAAAAGTTAAACCTAAAGCCAAAAAAACTAAGATTAAAAAAAAGCAAAAAATTTCAAAACAAATTAAATCTAAAAATACAAAAGATCCCGTTTTTAAAGTTTCACCACAATGGGCAAAAATGGCTCTTGTTAACAACAAATCCTATAAAAAAATGTATGAAGAATCAGTCTTAGATAATGAAAAGTTTTGGGAAGAACATGGAAAAAGAATTAATTGGATTAAACCATATTCAAAAATTAAAGATGTTACATATAGCAAAGAAAAAGTTGATATTAAATGGTTTTACGATGGCACATTAAATGTATCTTACAATTGTATTGATAGACATTTGCCGACTAAAGCAAATGAAACAGCTATAATATTTGAAGGTGATGATCCAAATGTTTCTAGAAATATTTCTTATCAAGAGTTAAAGGATGAAGTTTGTAAACTTTCTAATGGTTTAAAAGATATAGGTGTAAAAAAAGGAGATAGAGTTACAATTTATATGCCTATGGTTCCACAAGCAGTTTATTCTATGTTAGCATGCGCAAGAATTGGTGCAATACATTCCGTTGTTTTTGGAGGTTTCTCTGCTGAATCTTTAGCTGGAAGAATTTTAGATTGTAAGTCGGAGTATGTAATAACAGCAGATCAAGCTATTAGAGGTGCAAAACCGATACCTTTGAAGCAAACAACAGATGAAGCATTAACCAAATGTCCAGATGTCAAAAAATGTGTAGTTCTAAAACATACAGGTGCAGATGTTGAGTGGAATGACAATGTAGATGTTTGGTATCACGATATTACAGAAAATGCTTCAACTGATTGTGAACCAGAAGAAATGAGTGCAGAAGATCCTTTGTTTATTCTCTATACTTCCGGTTCAACTGGTAAGCCGAAAGGAGTTTTGCATACAAGTGGTGGATATATTGTTTACGCATCTATGACACATGAATATATTTTTAATTATAAAGACGGAGATATCTATTGGTGCACAGCGGATGTTGGGTGGGTTACTGGACACAGTTATATTGTTTATGGACCTTTATCAAACGGAGCAACCACAGTTGTTTTTGAAGGATTGCCTACATATCCAGATGCAGGAAGATTTTGGGATGTTTGTGATAAGCATAACATTAATATTTTTTATACGGCGCCGACTGCTTTAAGAGCACTGATGAGAGAAGGTGATGCTTTTGTAAAAAGATCGAGTAGAAAATCACTTAAACTATTAGGAACTGTTGGTGAACCAATAAATCCAGAAGCGTGGATGTGGTATTACAAAGTGGTTGGAGAGTCAAAATGTCCAATAGTTGATACTTGGTGGCAAACAGAAACAGGTGGGATATTAATTTCACCACAACCAGGTGCAATTGATCTTAAACCGGGTTCAGCAACGAAACCTTTTTACGGAATCAAACCGGCAATCGTTGATGAAAGTGGAAAAGAATTGAGCGGTGCTTGCAAAGGTCGACTTTGCATGTCTGATTCTTGGCCAGGTCAAATGAGAACTGTTTACGGGGACCATCAAAGATTTATTGACACATATTTTTCTACAGTTGACGGGAAATATTTTACCGGCGATGGATGTCGAAGAGATAAGGATGGATATTATTGGATTACGGGAAGAGTGGATGATGTTATAATTGTTTCTGGACACAACTTAGGAACTGCTGAGATCGAAAGTGCATTTGTTGCTCATGAAAAAGTTGCTGAAGCAGCAGTAGTAGGTTATCCGCATGACATTAAAGGTAATGGATTATATTGTTATGTTACTTTAAATGCAGGTGAAGAAGGGTCCGAAGAACTAAATAAAGCGCTAAAACATTGGGTTAGAAAACAAATTGGCCCGGTAGCGACGCCAGACATTATACATTTTACTCCAGGCTTGCCAAAGACAAGGTCTGGAAAAATTATGAGAAGAATTTTGAGAAAGGTTGCTGAAAATGACTACAGTAATCTAGGGGATACCTCAACGCTTGCTGATCCAACAGTTGTACAGAGTTTAATTGACAACAGATTAAATAAATAAATCAAAAGTCATAGGTAATACCTTTTTTTTCCCAGTCACCATATCTTGTTGGTTCAGGTCCTTTTGGACCATTAATCTCAGACTTATTTTTATCTTTTTGTTTTAATTTTCTTCTATTAGATGCTTCTTTGAGAGCTTGATCTGCGATTATTTGCAATTTTTTTTTCATTTTAATATTTTAATTTCTACATATAATAATGCTGTGAAAGATTTTTTTCAAACATTACTTAAGCCAGATTGGGATGATAACCCTAAAAAGTCAGAGATACTTCTGGCTGCTAATAAATTGGAAGTTGGAGAATTTCAATTTTTGCAACTAGCATACAAAGAGTGGCATGGTCACGAACTACCTCGAGCGCAAGTAGATAGTATATTTAGAGGTTACACTATAAGTAACAATATTCCCAATTGGGCACGCCACTATGCTAGAAAAATTGTACACCTAGATAATGTAAATAAATTAAATCCTCAAGATCCAAAATATCATGTCTATGATGTTGAGTTTGGAAAACCAATTGGATCAAAAGGTTTATCAAAATTTGTTTTTTCGATTTTAGGAATTACTGTATTCTTTCTGGTATCTTTCTATTTAGCTATCATCACAGTCGATGAACCTGCAACACTGTTGCCTCCGTACTTTGAGAAGAAAAATATATATCCAGAACTTTACAAACAAGAAAAAAATGAAAAGAAATAAAAATGTTTGAAATACCAAAGGAATATGAAAATTTAGTTAATATTGTTTTTCTTATCGTGACCGCAGTAATTGCATACCATGGACTTACATTTAGAAGACCGGATGGAGAGTCCGATTGGGTTAGGCTTTTGTTTGGTTGTATAGCTGCAGTTTATTTTTTTTTAGTTTTGTTTAAAGATATCCTAAAAGTTATTTCTTTTTAAAGTTTACCAGGTTTATGCATTATTTGCTCTTTGTCACGATCTGGAAGACTTAGGACTCTTTCATCTTCTGGTAATTTTAGTTGTTCATAAATGTATTGAGCTCTTTTCCTTATTGAGGATGGTTTATCCATCATATATAAAATTTTTTCACCTAACCCAGGTCCCTCTACAGCTTCAGCATCTGTTTCTAAAGATTTAATGTAATCTTTTAATGCTCCATCATAATCACCTTTTCTATCTTTTATAATTCCTCTATTTGCATACGCAGCAGCTAGAGTTCCTCTTCCGGTTAGATCATCATTTACAAGAGTTTTATTCAAAAAAATAATCAATTCAGATAATTGTTTACTTGCAAGATTATATTCCTTCTTATTTATATTTGCTATTGCTTCACACATCATAGCTCCTCGATGTTGTGGGTTTTTAATTAACGCATCATTCGCTGCTTGTATTGCCTTGTCCCACATTTTATCTTTTAATCTATTATCACATACCTCTGTCTCGTAATCACCAGGTGGTCTATTTACAAATGATTTATAAACAGCCCAAAAAGTAAACATTATAAAAGTTGAAATCGCACAGATTATAATAAATCTTCTTAAAATATTAATATTCATAAATTAAAATACATTTTGAACGTATAGATAGCTAAAAACAAACGACAACAAAATAGAAGTAAGTCTTGCTCTATTAATTAATTTTTTTTTAACTGTTTCATCTGGTTCACCATTTTCCTTAAAATGTTTTCTTAAGTAAAGATTATGTAAAATTTTTTTCAATGGGAAGTATAATGCTATAAATAGTATAACCGTCCAAAATGGGTCATGAAATGTCAAATAAATATCTTTTATCATACAACTTGAGGTTATATTTATCTTAAAAAAAAATGATATAATTAAAAAGCCTTAAAACACTTACTAAATACTGTTGCATTGCAATACATAACCACTAAAGCTTTGAAATAAAGGGTTGATAAATTCATTGAATTATTAGAGATTCCTCCCCAATGTTAAAGACTATTTTTTAGTCTTTATACGTTACATGTAACAAACAAACAACAAAGGGGGAAACCTTGTCAGCAAAAGTAACGTGGCTGGTAGCATTTGTGATCTTATACTGGGTATACTGTGTATACTGGGGTTTAAGATGTGCACAAATGGCAAAGACAGCAACCGATTACTTCGTAGCAGGTCGTAGACTTGGGCTATGGGTATTCGTTTTAGCTGCAACAGCCACATCATTTTCTGGATGGACCTTTATGGGTCACCCAGGATTAATTTATAGAGACGGGTTCCAATATGCATATGCATCTTTTTACGCAATAACAATTCCTTTTACAGGAGTTATGTTCTTAAAAAGACAGTGGATATTAGGAAAACGTTTTGGTTACGTTACTCCAGGTGAAATGCTAGCGGATTACTTTAAAGGTGATGGTGTTAGAATTTTAACCGTGGTGATAGCGTTATGTTTCTCAATTCCTTACCTTGGTTTACAATTAGCAGCTTCAGGAAAACTGTTTAACGTTTTATCTGATGGTCTGTTTACTGTAACTGCAGGTACATGGGTCTTAGCTGCTGTGGTGCTAGTTTACGTAGCATCTGGTGGATTAAGAGCTGTGGCGTACGTGGATACACTTCAATGTGTTCTACTTGCATTTGGAATTGTAGCAGTTGGTTTTATCGCTTACGATCTAGTTGGCGGATGGACTGAACTTAACAAAGGATTAGCTAATGTCGCAAAAGTAAAAGGTGCGAAGTGGGGATTCACACAAGATGGATACTCATCATATTTAGCAATTCCAGGAGTAATACAATTTACAGCGGGTCTTGGTAAAGAAACACCTGTTGGTGGATTGTGGACTGGAGTGATGGTGTTAACATATATGTTTGCTCTTATGGGTATACATTCTGCACCAGCATTCACTATGTGGGCATTTGGAAACGCAGATCCAAGACCGTTTGCACCACAACAAGTTTGGGCTTCTTCATTTGGAATAGGTGCAATCTTATTCTTCTTTACAGCAGCTCAAGGTATGGGAGCGCATTTATTAGGTGCGAACCCAGCAGTTAATGCAGCAGGAGTAAACATTGCAAATGTTTTACCTGAATCAATTGGAAAAGGTGGACAAGGGAACTTAGTTCCTTTTTACATCAACACAATTGGTGATGCAGCTCCGTGGTTTGTTGGTCTATTAGCAGTTTGTGCCTTAGCAGCTATGCAGTCTACAGGTGCAGCTTATATGTCAACAGCAGGCGGAATGTTAACTAGAGACTTATATAAGAAATATCTAAATCCAAAAGCTTCTCACGCAACGCAGAAGTTATTTGGAAGATTGGGTGTTGCTTTCATAGTCTTCTCAGCACTATTAGTTGCTACTTACTCAAGAGATGCACTTGTCCTTTTAGGTGGACTAGCAGTTGCATTCGGTTTCCAAATGTGGGTACCGTTAATGTCAGTTTGCTACTTCCCATTCTTTACAAGACAGGGTGTAACTTTAGGTATGGCAGCAGGTATTGTGGCTGTTATGTTAACTGAAAGTATTGGTGTCAAATTATTCGGTGACGTTCTTCCTTGGGGAAGATGGCCTTGGACAATGCACTCTGCATTCTGGGGTATGTTCTTTAACCTAGGTACAGCTTTAATCGTTTCTGCAATGACACAAAATGCAAGTGATAGAGCGCATAGACAAAAATACCATGACTTCTTAGCTCAACATGCTGGACTACCAGCATCTAAGCAAGGTCTAAAACCAGTAGCTTGGGCAATTACTCTAGCTTGGTTATTCTTCGGAATTGGACCTGGAGCAGTTATTGGTAATGATATCTTTGGTTCACCAAATGACTATTCAACATGGACATTTGGAATTCCATCTATCTGGGCATGGCAAATTCTATTCTGGGCTTTAGGAGTCGGTATGATGTGGTTCCTAGCGTACAAAATGGAAATGTCTACAATTCCAGATAAGGAAATCGTTGCATTAACAGACGACATTGGAGACACGCAAAGAGCGTAATTTCCTAAATTTTATTTGAAAAAGGGCGAGTTTATCTCGCCCTTTTTTTTTGTTTTTTCCTTACGAAAGATTATAAAGAAGAGTAACTTTCAATGAAAAAAAATATAAAGATTGCTCCGTCTATTCTATCGGCAGATTTTGCTAACCTAGAGAAAGAAATTTCAATTCTTAATAATTCTGAAGCTGATTACATTCACGTTGATGTCATGGATGGTCATTTTGTTAAGAATCTTACTTTTGGACCTCCAGTGATTGAGAAAATAAGAAAATTTTCAACAAAACCTTTTGACGTTCATTTAATGATTGAGTCTGTTGATCAATATTTAGAGTCCTATTCCAAGGCTGGTGCTGACATTATTACAATACATCCTGAAACAACAAAGAATTTGGATAATGCAATATCCAAAATTAAATCACTTGGTAAAAAAGCTGGAGTATCATTAAACCCAGATGTATCTCTTGATAAAGTTTTACCTATTATAAAAAAAATTGATCTTGTGTTGATCATGAGTGTTTATCCTGGATTCGCCGGTCAAAAATTTATCCCTGACGTTTTAGAAAAAGTAAAAATATTAAGAGAGAAAGTAAATAAAGAAAATTTAGAGGTAGAAGTAGAAATTGATGGTGGCATAAATATTGATACTGCGAAATTAGCAAAAAAAGCTGGTGCGAATGTATTAGTTGCGGGTACAGCGGTGTATTCAGAAAATAAAGTTTTAGAGAATATAAAATTATTAAAAAACTGTTGATACGTGAATTATAGATTTATAAATCTTTTCATTGCTTCGATTTATAAATACCTAAAAGAAAAAATTAAACAAATATACTTTTCAACTAGCCTCTACAATAAATCTCTTTCAGTAGTTCCTCCAACTAGAAGTTATGACATGAATAACATGCCGTTACTGCAGGAAATTATTGATCAAGATGAAAAAGTAATGAATTTAATAAAAGAATTTTCAAAAAATATTTGGAAGCTAGATAATATCGGAAACAATAATATAGATAAACTTAACGCATTCTCATGGTTACCACTATTTGATGTTAAGAAAGATAAAGCGCTAATAAAAAATATAATGCTTGAATGGCTTATAAAATACGAAAATTATAATTCGAATGCATGGGCATTAAACTTAATATCTAAAAGAATTATTTTTTGGATATGCTGTTCGCATTTTACTGTTAGAAATGAAGATCTCGTTTTTAGGAATAGAATAATCAACAGCATTATTAAACAATCTTTTCATCTTAATAAAAACATCAATCTTTTAAGCAAACCTATAGATCGAGTTTTTGCCTTGATATCTTTGGTTCTTACAAGCATTACATTCGAGGGCTACCAAAAATTATTTCAGGTCTCTTTAAAAAATCTTAATACTGAAGCTAAATCTATGATAGACAAAAATGGATTTGTTTTAAGCAAAGATCCTGAGGAGCAATTTTGGTTATTACATCATCTATTTATTGTGAAAGAATTTCTAATATTTTCACAAAATACATCTCCAGAATTTATTGACAATCTCATCGTGTCCGTTGGGAATAATTTATTAGGACTTTACTACAGTAATAATGAGATACCGCTTTTTAATGGATCAAAAAAATTAAATATTGAAAACTTTAATAAACTATTGAAACTAAAAAATTATAACTTTGAGAAGAAGAACATCGCACATTCTTATTTATATACAAAAATTAAAAAATTTGAATTAATGATGGATGCAAATAACCCTCCACCGGATTTTAAATCTCAAAATTATCAATCTGGCTGTCTATCTTTCGAGTTTTTATATAATGGCGAAAAAATTATTACTAATTGTGGTTCAGCTAAAAATTTTTCTGATAACTTGTCTATTATAAGCCAATCTACTGCAGCACACTCAACAATTACAATTAATGATACCTCCTCTTGTTTGTCACAACAAAATAAACTTATTAAAAAATATTTTGGAAATTCACTTAAGAGAAAATTAAAAGTTTATAAAAAAGATATTATGAAATCAAAGCATTTTGCTACGGTATCAGCTGGACATAATGGATATAACTCAAATTATAATTGTCTTTACGAAAGAAAGATAACTATTAATGATCTTGAACATAAATTATTAGGAGAAGAACTAATAATTATTACAAAAAAAAGTAATAAGAATATAAATTATGCACTGAGATTTCATGTTGTTCCAGAAACAAAGCTTTTGCAAACTCAAGGTGGTGATATTTTATTAAGTTTGCACAATCAAGGTTGGAAATTTCAAACTAATAAGAGTAATTTGAAAATTGAAAAGAACCTTTATTTCGCAAATTACGATAAAATTATTGAGTCGCAATGTATAGTTATTGAAGGTAAATTAAATGAGAGCTTAAATAAAATTAAGTGGTCACTAGAAAAAACGAATAAATGACAAAAAAAATATCAAGATGTTTAATATCTGTATCTGACAAAACAGGTTTAGATAAATTATTAAAAGAAATTAAAAAATATGACATTGAAATTATTAGTACCGGAGGCACTTACGAATTTATAAAAAGTAAAAAATATGATTGCATAGAAATTTCTGAATTTACAAATTTTCCTGAAATTTTGGATGGAAGAGTAAAAACCTTACATCCTAATATACATGGTGGCATTTTAAATATTAGAGATAACAAAAACCATCAAGGCCAAATAAAAAAACATAATATTAAAAATATTGAACTCGTTATAGTAAATTTATATCCATTTGAAAAAAAATTATCTGAAAACAAAAGTTTTGAGGAGATGATTGAAAATATAGATATTGGTGGCCCATCGATGCTAAGATCTGCCGCTAAAAACTTTTCTGACGTAACTGTTATATCGTCGATCAATTATTATGATGATCTAATTAAAGAATTAAATATGCATGGTGGAGCAACTAGTATTGAATTTAGAAAAAAAATGGCTAATGAAACATTTAATGAAACTGCATATTACGACTCGTTGATTTCCAATTGGTTTTCAAAAGAAAATAAAATTAAATTTCCAAACAAACAAACCATATCTGGAAAATTAGTTGGTAAGTTAAGATATGGTGAAAATCCTCATCAAACTGGTGCTCTATACTCAGTTATAAATAATAATAATTTCTCGAATTTTGATCAACTAATGGGAAAAGAAATGAGCTATAATAATTACCTCGATGCATTTAATGCTTTTGAACTAATTTCTGAATTTAAAAATGGTTTTGCAACGGCAATAATAAAACATAATAACCCATGCGGTTGTTCCTACGAAAATGACGGACTTAAGAGTTATTTGAACGCCTTTAACGCTGATCCAAAAAGTGCTTTCGGGGGTGTTGTAGCGTTTAACTTTAAAATTGAAGAAAATCTTGCATCTGAGTTAGTTAAAACATTTTATGAAGTAATATTAGCTCCAGATATTTCTAAAGGTGCAATTTCTACATTATCTAATAAGAAAAATTTAAGAGTTATTAAAACTTCAAGTACTAAAATTAAAGGCAATTTAGATTATAAAATTTTAGGTGGTGTTCTTTTATCACAAGATAATAATGAATTTTCCCTTAATAAAGATGATTTAAAAATTGTTACAAATAAAAAGCCAAGTGATAAAGAATTTGAGGATTTATTATTTGCTGAGAGAGTTTGTAAACATGTAAAGTCAAATGCAATAGTTATAGCTAAAAATAATAAGACAATAGGCATTGGAGCTGGACAAACTAGTAGAGTAGCATCTTGTAAAATTGCAGTAGATAACTCTTTAGAATTTACATCAACAAAAGATATAGCTGGCAGTGTTGCAGCCTCCGACGCTTTTTTTCCCTTTGCTGACGGTATAATGAAATTGATTGATTTAGGCGTTACTTCAATAATCCAGCCTGGTGGATCGATCAAAGATAAAGAAGTTATCGAAGAAGCAAATAAAAGAAATGTCTCAATGGTGTTTACCAACCGTAGAAATTTTAAACACTAATTTATAACATCGATCTTAGCAGCTAAAACAAAGTCACCTTCAGACAAGCCTTTTATAGCATGTGTAAAGATTGTGATATCAGCATATCCCCAACCAAATTTAAGGTCTGGGTGATGATTTTCTTCCTCGGCAACTTCAGAAACTTTATTTATAAAGTTTAAACTTTCTAGAAAATTGTCAAACTTAATATTTTTGTTTAAACAGTTATAGCCATCTACTGTTTGTTTTACTTCCCAGTTCTTAAGTTCTTTTTTTAATTTAGTTATTTCATCGTCTTTTAAAGCAGGAACATCTCCGCTACATGGAATGCATTTTTTTTTTGCTAAATCGCTCATTTAATATCCTCCGTCAGATCCACCACTATCTGTTTGTGCATCCATCTCAATTTGCTGTAATCCCTTTTTAGAAACGACATATTTACCGTCTTGTTTTTTTGCATCATACCAGTCGTCTATGTTCTTTGACATATCAGATACATAAACTTGAAAACTTTTTTTCACTACTACGCCTTTATCTTCTACTATTTTAATTCTGGTTTTCTTATCAATATATTCGTACCTTGCGCTTTCGCAACTTATTAAAAATAGACAAGATAGAATTAACAAAATCTTTAGTTTCATAATTTCTAGAAAATACACAATTTTTAATATTAAAATACCCTTAGATTGTCGCATTTTGGAGCGGGTGAAGGGAATTGAACCCACGACCTAAACGTTGGCAACGTTTCGCTCTACCACTGAGCTACACCCGCTTAATTCTAATTATAGATGTATAGTTTTTTAAATTCAAATATTTTATAACATTAAAATGTATAAAATATTAACAATAATTTGCTTTTTTCTAGCTCTTAACTGCAATGCAGAAGAATTTAAGCTGAGAAAGCTTTATGATTTATCGAAGCCTTGGGGGCTTACATTTTATAATTCCGATTTGATTGTAACAGAACAAGGTGGGAAAATTTTTTACTTAGGGTTATCCGAAAAATCAAAAAAAGAAATTAGTCATAACTTAAATTTTTTAGAAATTGGGCAAGGAGGGTTACTAGATATAATTAATCATAATAAAAAATTATATGTTTGTTATACAGAAAAAAGAATTG
>NZGH01000047.1 GCA_002690875.1 Rickettsiales bacterium | reverse complement strand
TATAGGAAATTTTTGGCCTTACGCTCCAAAAATATTTGACTATATAAAACGAGCAAAAAGAAATGATAATGAAGAGTTTTTTTCAGACTCTGATGTTTACAGTATAACTGCTCTTTTATTGAAATTAAATGATTTATATGATGAAGAAATAATAGATAAAGAAAAGCTTTCAAATATTAAAATGCCTAATAGAAAAGGTTTTATTAGAAATCATAACTGAATTATAGTAGTAATTTTTTTAGATTTAATTTAACTTGGATGATTATTTTGCTCGGAAAACTCAGCAATTAATTTTTTATCTTCAACCATTTCATTATTTGCTGTAGTTAGAAGCATATCACCATAAAATATTGAATTAGCTCCTGCCAAAAAACACAGCATTTGAGTTTCGGGTGATAATTCTTTTCTTCCAGCTGATAATCTTACTCTAGCTGTTGGCATAATAATACGAGTAACAGCAATCATTCTAACCATATCAAATGGTTTTATCGGTTCTCTATTTTCTAATGGAGTGCCTCTAGTAGGAACAAGAGCATTAATTGGGACACTTTCTGGAAAAGGATCAAGATTTGCTAATACTTCTAACATTTTTGCTCTATCATCCCATGTTTCGCCCATTCCTATTATACCTCCACAACAAACGCTAATGCCAGCTTTTCGAACATTTTTAATTGTATCTAGTCTTTCTTCAAAATTTCTAGTTGAGATTATTTCTTTGTAGAACTCTGGAGATGTATCAATGTTATGATTGTATGCATCAAGTCCTGCTTTTTTTAGTTCCTTAGCTTGAATTTCTGTAATTGAACCGAGAGTAACACAAGCTTCAAGTTCTAGAGATTTAACAGTCCTTATCATTTCAATAACTTTATTAAAGTCTTTTCCTTTAGGAAGTTTTTTCCAAGCGGCACCCATACAAAACCTGTCAGCACCATTTTTTTTTGCCAATTCTGCTGCTTTTTTTACTTTTGAAACTTCAACTAATTTTTCTTTTTTTAAATTTACATTGAAATGGGCTGATTGAGGACAGTATTTACAATCCTCTGGACAGCTTCCGGTTTTAATAGACATTAAAGAAGCTAGTTGAAAATCAGTTGTTTTAAAATGTTTCTTGTGAGTATTTTGAGCCTTAAAAATTAAATCATTTAATGGTAAAAAAATAAGTTTTTTAATATCTTCTAAATTAAATTTGGTCATCGATTTTTCTCATAGTTTGGTAAGAACATTTCTCCTGTGCAAAAAAGATACTCCAACCTTACCTTGGAATCAATAGGCCCAATAACTTCGTATGTTTTATCATTAATCAAAATTTTTACCCCACTTATTAAAATTTCTTGAAAAAACATGTTTGTTTTATCTAAATCAGTAGTGTTTTCAATTTCAAATTTCGTGTTTTTGTCATTTTTTTTAACCAATAACTTTTTTAAATTAACGTTTGACGAAATTATATTTGCGTCAACAATTCTAAAATTATCTGATTTGCTAGAAAAAAAAGTTGTAGTTGTATTTTCTTTATTCTTTTTAATAGAAACTTTTGTATCTGACGTTTTGTTTTTTTCTAAAATCTTAAAATTTAATCCACATTCCTTTGGAATATTATTTTCAAGAGTTATTATAGAATTAATCCTTATGTCAGAAGCATTCAAATTAGAAAAATTAGAGAGTAAAAAAAATATTACAAATAGAAATTTTATCATACTTAAATCATTATGAGCAATAATAGAATTTTAACAATAGAACAAATTAAAGAATCAGAAAACCAATTTATTTGTGAAAACTCTGAAGAACAACTTCTGAATATTGCTGGAGAAAAAATTGCTATTTTTTTATTAAATAAATTTAAAAAAAAATCTTTACTTTTCGTTTGTGGGAAAGGAAATAATGGACAAGACGGAGTTAAAGCTTCTATATTTTTAGGAGAAAAAATCAAAAATAAGGTTTTTTTAGTTTCAAAAAATTACTCAAAGAAAAACCTAAATATACTTCAATCAAATATTAGGTCTCATGAAATTATAGTGGATTGCCTATTTGGTACAGGGCTAAATAGAAAATTATCAAAATTTCATCAAAAAATTATTAAAATTATTAATGATTCGCAAAAAAAAATAATTTCAATAGATATTCCGAGTGGTTTGAATTCTGATACTGGTCAACCCCATGGGTCCTCTGTAATTGCTCATATAACTATTTGCATGGGTTTCTATAAGCCAGCACACTTTTTAATTCCTTCTAAAAATAACTGTGGAGAAAAAGTTTTATTAAAACTTCCTTTGAAAACTCCTACAAAAATGTCCCCTAAAATTCATTTATTAAAAAGTGAAAAAATTCATAAAAGTTTACCTAAGCATAATAATTATATAAATAAATACGATAAGGGTCATGTGGTTGTTATAGGAGGAGTAATGTCTGGAGCTGCAAGAATTGTTGCATTCGCCTCAAGAAAAGTAGGTGCTGGGTTGTCAACAATCTTAGTTAAACCAGATCATTTAAAATATTATACTAAATGTGAACCAGGAACAATCGTTGCTGAATATTCTGAAAATCACCTTCTTAAGAAAGATGTATTGGTAATTGGTCCTGGACTGGGAAAGGATTATGATAAAAATTTTATAAAAAAAATAATTTTAGAGTTTAAAGGAAAAATAATTGTAGACGCTGATGCAATAAGTATCTTTGAGAATGAAAAAGACGAATTTCATCAATTAATAAAAAAAAAAAAATCATTAATTCTAACTCCGCACAAAGGAGAGTTTAAAAAAATATTTTATAGTTCACAAAACAAACTCTTAGACTGTTTCAATGCTTCTAAATTAGTATCTAACATTGTTCTCTACAAGGGTAACGATACAGTCATTTCTTGTCCTAATGGAAATATTTGGATTAATTCAAATGCTTCAAATTCCCTTGCAACCGCTGGTTCAGGTGATCTGTTATGTGGAATAATTTCAGGTTTAATTGCTCAAAAAATGAAAATTGATCTATCTGTCTTAGCTGCTGTGAGCATACAAAATGATTTATCAAATAGAAAAAATAATGTAGTCGTGGAAGATTTTTTAACAGATATCCAATTAGTAATGAACACTATTAAAAATAATAATTGATTTAAAGATAATAATGTTGTTTTTTATATTTTATTTAGCGGGCGTGGCGGAATTGGTAGACGCGCTAGATTTAGGTTCTAGTGACTTTTGTCGTGTGGGTTCAAGTCCCTCCGCCCGTACCATCTGCAGAAATGGATTAAAAAATTATGACTAAAATCGAAGAAATCAAAAATAAAGGTTTAGATATTGAATGGAATATGACTATTCCTGCAGATAAGATTAATGTAATATTAAATAAAAAGTACCAGGAACTATCACAAAATATTAAGGTTCCAGGCTTTAGACCTGGAAAAGTTCCCATAGCTATCATAAAAAAAAGATATTCAAAATCTGTTATGTCTGAAATATTAGATAATTTGATTAATGATAATTTAAGGGAAGTTCTTTTAGAGAAAAAAATAAGACCATCAGTTCAGCCAACCGTTAATGTTAAAAGTTATGAGGAAGGAAAAGATTTATCTTTAAATGTATTAATACAAAAAATGCCTGATATCAAAAAAATTGATTTAAGTGAGATTAAAATTGAAAAGTCTATATTACAAGTCAGTGATGCTGATATTCAAAATACATTAGATGATATTGCAAAAAATCACGAGCGATTTTTACCCATAAAAAATAAAAGAGCTGCAAAGAATGGAGATCTAATTTTATTTGATTATGAGGGTAAGATTGACGGAAAAACTTTTGATAAAAACACAGGAAAAGATGAAACTGTTGTCCTAGGTTCTAATAAATATATACCAGGTTATGAGGAACAAATGGTTGGACTTAATATAAATGAAGAGAAAAGTATAACAGTAACCTTTCCTTCAGATTATAGAGAAACAAATATTGCCGGAAAAAAGGCAAATTTTCACTTGAAAATAAAAGACATTCAAGAGAGAGTAAAAAATGTACCTATTGACAATCAACTTGCCAAAGAGCTTGGAGAGGAAAACTTAGACGTCCTCAAAGATAAAGTAAACGAAAAAATACAAAAAGACTTTAAAACCTTGTCAAATCTCAAAATGAGAAGAGAAGCAACAGAGATTTTGTTAAAAAATAATTTTGAAATGCCTTCCAAGATGTTAGAACAAGAAATTAATTTTTTAAAATCTCAGTCTCAAGAAAAAAAAAATGAGAAAGATGTTTCTGAAATTGCAAAAAGAAGAGTTAAATTAGGAATAATAATAAGCTCAATATCAGACGACAATAAAATTAACGTTGAAGATTCTGATTTAACTAAAGCTGTTGTTGAAGAGGCTCAGAAATATCCAGGAAAGGAAAAAGAAGTAGTAGAGTTTTACAAAAGCAACCCCCAGATGATGAGTAATCTTAGAGGAATTGCTTTAGAAGAAAAAGTTATGAATTTTATTGTAAATAGTTGTAAAAAAATTGAAAAAAAGTGTACGATGGATCAGTTATTTGACTCAGAGTTTTTGAAAACAGAAAAATCAATGATAAAAAAAAAGGAGAAAGATAAATGAGTTCCTTGATACCGGTTGTTGTTGAGCAAACCAATAGAGGAGAGAGATCTTACGACATTTTTTCAAGGTTGCTTAAAGAAAGAATTATTTTTTTAACAGGAGAAGTTAATGACGCTGTTTCCAGTGTCATATGTGCTCAATTCTTATTTCTAGAATCTGAAGACCCTAAGAAAGATATTTTTTTATATATTAATTCCCCTGGCGGAGTAGTATCGTCTGGGCTTGCAATTTATGACACAATACAATACATAAGACCTGATGTTTCAACAGTTTGCGTTGGACAGGCAGCAAGCATGGGTTCTTTGCTTTTAGCGTCGGGAACCAGAGGAAAAAGATACTGCTTACCACATTCACGAATAATGACTCACCAACCCTCGGGAGGGGTTCAGGGCCAAGCTACTGACATTGAAATTCATGCTAAAGAAATAATTAACTTAAAAAAGAAGTTAAATATAATTTATGAAAAACATACTGGTCAGTCTTTAAGCATTATCGAAAAAATGATGGAAAGAGACTATTTCATGAGCGCAGATGAAGCAAAAAAAACAGGAATAGTTGACAAAGTCGTATCAGAGAGACCCGACTTTGAGAAAAATATTAAAAAAAAATAATTTTTTGGTTTGGAATAAAGGTTGCAGTAGATAGAATTAAATATTATTTTTATAATATCTTATGGTCGATTCTAAAAATAACAATAAAAGCACACTTTTTTGTAGCTTCTGCGGGAAAAGTCAGCATGAAGTTCGAAAGTTAATTGCAGGTCCCACTGTCTTCATATGTGATGAATGCGTAGAATTATGTATGGACATAATTAAAGAAGAAAATAAGGTAATTGGTTCAACAAAGACTTCTAATGTTGAAACACCGAAAGAGCTTTACAGATCACTTAATGATTATGTAATTGGTCAAGATGACGCAAAAAAAATATTGTCAGTTGCTGTTCATAACCACTACAAAAGGATTGATCACCTATCTGGTAATAGTGATGTAGAACTTTCCAAATCTAATGTTCTTTTAGTTGGACCAACAGGTTCAGGAAAAACATTAATTGCTGAGACTTTAGCAAGAATAATAGATGTACCATTCACTATGGCTGATGCTACTACTTTAACCGAGGCCGGTTATGTTGGGGAGGATGTAGAAAATATAATTTTAAAACTTTTGCAAGCAGCTGACTATAATGTTGAAAGAGCTCAAAGGGGTATTGTTTATATTGATGAAGTTGATAAAATTAGTAGGAAATCTGATAATCCATCTATTACAAGAGATGTATCTGGAGAGGGTGTTCAACAAGCACTACTAAAAATAATGGAAGGAACAGTTGCATCGGTACCTCCTCAAGGTGGAAGAAAACATCCACAACAGGATTTTTTGCAAATTGACACAACAAACATTTTGTTTATTTGTGGTGGAGCTTTTGCTGGAATTGATAAAATCATTTCTACAAGAGGAGATAAATCAAGTATAGGTTTTGAAGCAGAAGTAAAAGATAAATCATCGAAGAACATTGGAGCAATTTTAAAAAATATTGAAACAGAGGATTTACTTAAATTTGGTCTTATTCCTGAATTTGTTGGAAGACTACCTGTTGTTGCCACACTTGAAGACCTCAACAAGGAGGCTTTGATTGAAATCTTAACTAAACCAAAAAATGCTTTAGTTAAACAATATCAAAAATTATTCGGTTTTGAAAATGTTAAACTTCAATTTACTGATGATGCTTTAAATTCCGTGGCTTTAAAAGCTCTTGAAAAAAATACTGGGGCTAGAGGCTTAAGAACCATTCTTGAAAACATTCTCTTAGACACCATGTTTAACCTGCCAGGTATTGAAGGGGTTGATGAAATAGTTGTAAATGCAGATGTAGTTGAAAAAAGCAAAGATCCTCTCTATATATATAATAAATCAAACCGCGTTTATAACAAAAAAGCTTAATATATGTCAGATTACAAAGATCCGTTTTGTATCCTACCACTAAGAGATATTGTAGTGTTTCCTAACATGATAGTTCCTTTGTTTGTAGGACGAATCAAATCAATTAAAGCATTAGAATATGCTGAAAAAAATGACAAAGAAATTTTCTTAGTTGCGCAAAAAGATGCTAATATTGATGAACCTGGACGGGGAGATATATACGATTTCGGAACAGTTGCTAATATACTACAATTATTAAAACTACCTGATGGAACAGTCAAAGTTCTAGTTGAAGGATTGGATCGAGCTAAGGTTTCTCACTATGTCGACAACCCAGACTTCTTTGAAGCTTATCTTGATAAACTAGAAGCACCAAGTTATCAAAATGATAAAGAAACGAATGCTCTATCGAGAACAGCGACAAATCAATTTGAAAATTATGTTAAGTTGAATAGGAAGGTTCCACCTGAGATTTTAGTTAGTCTTAACCAAATATCAGATCTTAATAAATTAGCAGACACAATGAGTGCGCACCTAGGTATTAGATTGTCAGAAAAACAAGATTTATTGGAATGTTTATCTGTAAAAAATAGATTATCAAAGGTTATTGAATTTATGGATAACGAAATTGGTGTCCTTCAAGTTGAAAAAAAAATAAGAAGCAGAGTTAAACGTCAAATGGACAAAACTCAGAAAGAATACTACCTTAATGAACAGATTAAAGCCATTCAAAAGGAATTGGGAGAAACATCTGATCCAAAGGATGAGATTGCAGAAATTGAGCAAAAATTAAAAAAAATAAATTTCTCAGATGAAGCGCGTGACAAAGTCAAAGCTGAAATTAAAAAACTAAAACACATGGGTCCAATGTCAGCCGAGGCTACAGTTGTTCGCAACTATTTAGATTGGATTATTTCAATTCCATGGAATAATAACTTAGAAACAAATATTAACCTTAACAAAGCATTAAAAGTACTTAATGAAGATCATTTTGGACTTTCTAAGGTAAAAGATAGAATTATTGAATATCTTGCTGTGCAAACGAGGGTCAAAAAACCAAAAGGACCAATTTTATGTTTGGTAGGGCCACCTGGTGTTGGAAAAACATCTCTTGGAAAATCAATTGCAAAAGCGTTAGATAGACCTTTTATTAAGTTTTCACTCGGTGGCATCAGAGATGAGTCCGAAATAAGAGGTCATAGAAGAACATACATAGGGTCTATGCCTGGAAAAATTATTCAATCATTAAAAAAATCTAAATACTCCAACCCACTATTTTTATTAGATGAGGTTGATAAAATCGGATCGGATTGGAGAGGCGACCCTGCCTCTGCTCTTCTTGAAGTGCTTGATCCAGAACAAAATAAAAACTTTAACGATCACTATTTAGAAGTAGATTATGATCTATCAAATGTTATGTTTGTAACTACCGCTAACACACTTAATATTCCCCAACCGCTAATAGACAGAATGGAGGTTATAAGAATCTCTGGTTACACTGAAAATGAGAAATTGAATATTGCAGAAAAATACCTTCTACCAAAGCAAATCAAAGAAAATGGACTCAAAAATAGTGAAGTCAAAATAGCAGCATCTGCAATTGAGTCAATTATTAGAAATTACACCAGAGAGTCAGGTGTAAGAAACCTTGAAAGAGAAATTTCAAAGCTTCTTCGAAAGGCATTAAAACTTATAATTACAAAAAACAGAAAAAAATCATCGATTTCAGCTAGAAATATTGAAACATATCTTGGTGTTAAAAAGTTTAAATTTGGAGAAATTGAATCTAAACCTTTAACAGGTGTTTGCACAGGCTTGGCTTGGACAGAAGTCGGTGGAGAGCTTCTTCAAGTTGAGGCAGTAATAATGCCAGGAAAAGGTAAAGCTTACTACACCGGTAAACTTGGTGACGTTATGAAAGAATCTGTTCAAGCGGCACAAAGTTTTGTCCATTCTAATGCTAAGAAATATGGAATTCCACCTGTTCTTTTTGAAAAAAATGATATTCATGTCCATGTACCTGAAGGTGCAACACCTAAGGATGGACCCTCTGCTGGAATCGCAATGTTTACTGCTATTGTTTCTGCTTTTACCGGTGTTGCAATAAAAAACAATATTGCCATGACTGGAGAAATTACTTTAAGGGGAAGGGTACTACCTATTGGTGGTTTGAAAGAAAAGCTTCTTGCAGCAGTTAGAGGAGGTATTAAAGAAGTTTTAATTCCTGTTGAAAATAAAAAAGACTTATCTGAAATAGAAGAAAAGGAAATATTAGATAACATTGAAATTCACTTTGTAGAGAATGCTAGTGAAATAGTTAAAAAGGCATTTATTTCTAAAATTTACCCTTACAAAGAAAATGGTAAGAAAAATATAGATATTCCTGGTAAAACAATCACTGAGGAAAAATCTCCTCTGCCTCATTAAATTATAATTGACTAGGTTCAAAATACCTAATATTATGGAAAAATTATTAATAGTCCGTTATTTCAAAGGGGGTTAGGGTGAATAAAAATGATCTAGTTAATCAAGTTTCAGATAGCACAGGTTTGAGTAAGTCAGATAGTGCGAAGGCTGTAGACTCTGTTTTTGAGTCAATCACATCAACATTGAAAAGTGGTGGTGATGTTCGTTTAGTGGGCTTTGGTACTTTTCTAGTTTCTAAGCGTAAGGCTACAACTGGAAGAAATCCTCAAACAGGTGAATCCATTAATATTCCGGCAGCGAATGTTCCTAAATTTAGAGCAGGAAAAGCGCTTAAGGAATCCCTAAATTAGTTTAAAACTTTATTTTAATTACCTATGTAAATCGTAAATTTTTGTTAATAAGTCTACCATCCCTCTCTCATTTATTCTTTTAGTATTTACATTTCTCGGGCTGGGGTGGTAGCAAGCTACAATTTTTTTATTAGACTCGGTCATATATTCTTTACCATGAATAAACTTTGCTTTCGACTTCTTTATTTGAAAAAACTTTAGGCATGCATCAAATGCTATTTTTCCAAGTGTTAAAATTGTTTTAATATTTTGTAACGAATCAAGTTCTTTTTTTAAAAAATTAAAGCAACTTTCAAGTTCATTAGAATTTGGTTTGTCGAATGGTGGCACGCATTTTAGAGCAGCTGTTATATATATATTTTTTAATTTCAAACCATCTCCAATATATACAGATGATGGCTGGTTTGCTAAGTTAGATTTAAACAAACACTTAAATAAAAACTCTGCAGATTTATCCCCGGTGAATAATCTTCCTGTTCTGTTGCCGCCATGAGCTGCAGGAGCTAACCCTAGTATTAAAATTTCTGCGTTTTCATCACCAAACCCAGGAACAGGTTTGCCCCAATAAACTTCGTTTTGATATTGTTTTCTTTTTTCTAAAGCTACTTTTTCTCTAAAATTGACTAACCTTGGACATTTTTTGCAATTTGTAATTTTTTTGTTAATTTCTTTCATTTTAATTAGCCAGTATATTAAAATAAATTATCAAAAATTACATATATAAATAAATTGTTTTAAATAATTAGAAAATGTC
>NZGH01000046.1 GCA_002690875.1 Rickettsiales bacterium | reverse complement strand
TTAATATATTTAGTATTAATAGTTATTACAATAGATTAAACAATAATGGTGCGGTGGCGGAGAGGCTACGCACCGGCCTGCAAAGCCGAGTACACCGGTTCGAATCCGGTCCGCACCTCCAAAATAAATGTTTTTACAATTTAATTTTTTTAACTATTATAGGACATATTCCGGCGTAGCTCAGTTGGTAGAGCAAGCGACTGTTAATCGCTGGGTCACAGGTTCGAGTCCTGTCGCCGGAGCCAAAAGTTATGAAAATTTTTATAAGCGGTATAGCCGGATTTCTTGGAAGTCACTTAGCAGATCAATTTATTAATGATGGGCATGAAGTTGTCGGGTGTGATAGCTTAATCGGTGGTGAACTTGATAATGTTCCAGAAAAGGCTGAATTCTATCAATATGACTGTTGCTTTAGAAATTCAATGCTAAAAATTACTAAAGGATGTGATGTTGTTTATCATGCTGCAGCAACCGCTTATGAAGGACTATCAGTATTTTCACCACATCTAATTACTCAAAATATTGTTACTGGCTCAGTTTCTCTTTTCAGTGCTGCTATTGAGAATAAAGTTAAAAGAATAATTTTTTGTTCATCAATGGCACGTTATGGTACAAATCAAACACCTTTTCTTGAAAGTTATAATCCCATACCGCAAGATCCTTATGGAATTGCAAAAGTTGCAGCAGAAAAAATTTTAACTAATTTATGTAATGTTCATGGTCTTGAATTTGTAATAGCGGTTCCTCATAATATTATCGGTCCAAGACAAAAGTATGATGACCCATACAGAAATGTAGCATCAATTATGATTAACCTTATGTTACAAAATCGGCAACCAATAATATATGGAGATGGAAATCAAAAAAGATGTTTTTCTTATATAGATGATGATCTTTATTGTTTAAAAAAAATGGCTACTAGTAAAAATGTTGTTGGAGAAATAATTAACATTGGTCCCGATGAAGAATTCATAACTATTAATGAACTTGCTGAGAAAATCTCTAATCAACTAAAATTTAATCTAAATCCACATTATGTTAAAGGAAGACCCCAAGAAGTTCTTGAAGCAACATGTTCAGCAGATAAAGCTAGAAAACTTTTAAACTACAAAACAAAAACTACGCTAGACAAAGGTTTGTCTCAAATGATTAGTTATATTAAAAATAAAGGTGTAAAAAAATTCAGATATCATCTAGACTTAGAAATCGTAAACTCTCTAACACCCAAAACTTGGAAAAATAAACTTTTTTAAAATGGTAAAAGTAAGTTTCGTTTGTCCTGTTTTCAACAAGCAAAAATATTTAAAAGATGTTATAGATTCTATTAAAAATCAGAAAGGAGAGTTTGACCGAGAATTTATTTTTATAAATGATGGGTCTACTGACCTCTCACTTGAGTACTTAAAAAAATTTACAAAAAAGTTTAAAAAAGTAATAATTATCGATCAAAATAATTATGGTCCAGCTGTTGCTACGCAACAGGGAATAAATGTTTCATCAGGCGATTTTTTGAAATTAGTTGGAGGAGATGACGTTCTTCACCCTGATTGTACCAATATTTTACTTAACACAATAATTAAAAATAAATCTGTCGGTGTTTTTAGTAGATATGAATTAGTGGAAGACTTCAAAAAAATTAAATTCAAAAATAGCAAGACGTCAAATTTAAAAAGAATAGACTTTCCTCTTCTTGATACTGTAAAATCTTCATTTTCTGGAACATCACCTAATCTATATTGTAATAAAGCTATAAAAAAATCTGGTGGATGTAACACAAAAATTTTTGTTGAAGATTTTTCGTTGGTCCTTGGTATAAGCACTTTCGGTAATTTTTGTTTTATTGATAATATAACCTCTTATGGACCCAAAAATGATAATAATAGGATTATGGAAGGAAACAAGATTCAATTAATTCATGATTATAATGCAGCCTTGTTTTATTTTATTTCCAAAAATAAAAATATAAGTAAAAATATAAAAAAAATTGCATGCAAGAAAGCACTCGGAAGAGCTGAAAAATGGGGAAGAAGATTAAAGAAGAAAAACTTACTTAATAAAATGAATTTTTTGAAAATAAAATTATTTTTTGGATATGAAAATTTTACTGAAATTTTGAAGAGTTCATGTTTATATTTTTATGAAAATCTTAATGGAGAGTCAATTAGATACAAAATTGATTAGCTTATTCGCCTTGATTGATTAACAATCCCTTATTTCTTGAAATAGAAATAATTTTTATAAAAAATATGATTGATCCCATCAAATAAATTACATTAAGGATAATAATATTTTTTAGAAGATCGTATCGAATTACACCATTAATTAAAATCTCTCTCATTGATTCAAAAATATGAGAAGGAGGAAACATTAAAGAAATTTTTTGCATTAACGATGGTAAAGAATCCAATGGATAATAAACACATGAAAATGGTAATAAAATGAATATTATTGCCCACGCCAATTCTTCAAAAGCATGACCATATCTAAGAACTAATGATGAAACTAGAAAACCAATTGACCAGCCAACAACAATTAAATTAAAAAAAAAGAAAATTAAAAAAAATCCTAGCTCAAATAAATGGAAATCAAAAAAATAATTAGCAATAAATACTGCTGGAGTAAGACCAATAATCGTTCTTATAAAACTAATAAAAATTAAACTAATTACTAACTCAAATTCTCTTATAGGCGAGATAAAAAGGTTTGTTAGATTTCTTGACCATATTTCTTCAAGAAAAGACATCGTAAGACCTAATTGTCCCCTAAATAAAACATCCCAGAGTACAACCGCTGATAAAATTATATTAATAACTCCTAATCCATTATCGGAATCATTTGAAATTAAAAAATTTGTAAAAAAACCCCAAAACAAAATTTGAACAGACGGCCAGTAAAAAATACTTATTAATCTGGGAAATGAACCAAACGAAATATTTTTATACCTAATCAATAATGCAAATATTCTAGAAAACAATTATCCCTCGCTCAAAAATAACTCTATTAAAGTTTTGTAATTATAATCTTTTAATATTTGTTTAATATTTCCTTGAGAAACAATTACTCCTGACTTAAGAAGTATAATATTTGAACACATTGCCTGAACTTCATTTAAATTATGAGAGGTAAGGAGAATAGATGATTTATTTTTCTTTTGGTATGCTAACAAATAATTTCTTATAAATATTGACGTTTCTGGGTCTAATGATGCAGTAGGTTCATCTAATAGTAAAAGTTTAGGTTTATTGAGTAATGCTTTACACAAATTAATTTTAGTTTTCTGACCAGCGGATAATGAACCATAATTTTTTTTTAGTAAATCATTAATTTTTAAGTCACTCACAAGAGTTTCAATGACTTTATTGAAGTTTTTAACACCATATAATCTAGAATAAAAAGAAAGATTCTGTTCAACTGTCATTTTTTTGGGGAGATCGACATATGGACTCTGAAAGTTTATTTGGCTTAAAATTTCCTTTTTGTAAGATTTTAAATTTTTACCGAAAATATAAACATCACCTTTTGTTGGAGTAATTAAACCTAAAAGAATCCCCAAAAGTGTAGTCTTTCCAGCACCGTTCTTTCCTAATATACCAACAATTGAATTTTTGTTTACATTAAAAGAAATGTTTTTGATTACTGATTGATTATCAAAGTTTTTAACAAGGTTAACTACATTTATAAAGGAATCATTCACGACAGATAGATAAATTGATTAAAGATAGATTTTTTTTCAAAAATAATTACTAATATATCATTATCAATTTATTAAATTACAATAAAACCTTAATATTTTTTGTTAACTAACTTAATTACTAGATTTTAAAATGTTTAAAGAAACTAAAAAAAATTTTTTTGAAGCTATAGGTAATACTCCTCTTATTAAATTAAAATTAGCTTCAGAGATTTCTGGTTGTAATATTTATGGAAAATGTGAATTTTTAAATCCTGGTGGATCTGTAAAAGATAGACCAGCAAGACAGATAATTCTTGACGCGATTAAGACAAAATCAATAGACAAAGGCGGAACAATAGTGGAAGGCACAGCTGGAAATACTGGAATAGGTTTGACTCTTGTAGGAAATTCATTAGGAATGAAATCAATAATTGTAATGCCCAAAACTCAAAGTAATGAAAAAAAAAAAATGCTAAAACTTTGTGGTGCTGAACTTCACTTAGTTGAAGCAGTGCCTTATAAAAACCCTGGAAACTACATTCGTTACTCCGAAGCCTTATCAAAGAAAATAAACAATCCTAACGGAGTTTTATGGGCTAACCAGTTTGATAACCTGTCTAATAAAAAATCGCATTATTTAACCACAGGACCAGAAATTTGGTCACAGTTAGATGGTAAAATTGATGCTTTTATATGCTCTATTGGAACAGGAGGCACGTTAGCAGGAATGAGTAAATATTTAAAAGAAAAGAATAAAAACATTATGATTGGGCTAGCTGATCCATTTGGTTCTGCGATGTTTAATTTTTTTAAAAATGGAAAATTAGAATCTTCTGGCTCTTCAATTACAGAAGGAATTGGTCAAGGAAGAATAACAAAAAATCTAGAGAACATCTTAATTGACGATTTTTTTCAAATTTCTGATTGGGATGCGCTTAATTTAGTTTTTAAAATGATTAAGGCTGAAGGATTAATTCTTGGAGGCTCATCAGGTATTAACATAATGGGAGCAATAGAATTAGGAAAAAAATTGGGTAGAAACAAAAATATAGTCACAATACTATGTGATTATGGAACTAAATATGAAAGCAAAATATTTAATAAAACCTTTCTAAAAAAAGCAAAACTTCCTATACCCGAATGGCTATGAATGAATTTAGTAAAAATATTATCAGTCCTTTTAAATTAAACAAAATTATTAACAACGATCAATTAAAAATAATTGATTGTAGGTGGTATATAAAAGATAAAAAAAAAGGAAAAGAAGAATATAACAAAGGGCATATACCTGGTGCAATTTATTTTGATCTAGAAAAATATTCTGATTTAGATGATTCTGTTCCACATATGTTGCCTAAGAAAGAAAAGTTTAAAAGTTTTTTAAAAAAAAACGGAATTTCAACAGATAATGATGTAGTTGTATACGATCAGGTTGGGTTTTTTTGTTCATCAAGAGTCTGGTTTACATTTGCTTATTATAATTTTAAAAGTATAAAAATATTGAATGGAGGTTTAAAATATTGGAAAGAAAATAATTTTAGAGTTGGCAATCAAAAAAAAATCACCCCAATAAAAAGATTAAACCTTAAAGTGAATAAAATGATGGTAGTTAATCAACAATATGTAAAAAACAAAATTAAAGACAAAAAAACTTTAATAATTGATGCTAGACCAAAAAATAGGTTTTTAGGCTTAGAGGAAGAACCAAGAAAACATTTAAAAAAAGGAAATATTCCTGGGAGTATTAATATTCCTTTCACAAGTTTAGTTGATAAAAAGGGGAGGTTTTTAAGTAAATCAATTCTTAAAAAAAGACTTGAAAGAAAAGTTAACTTTTTATTCATTAATGAAATTATCTGCACATGTGGTTCTGGTGTGACTGCATGTAATGTAATATTTGGACTCAATTTACTTGGTGTTCAAAATCTAAAATTATATGATGGATCCTGGGCGCAATGGGGAAAAAAATAAGAACAGAAACAATTCATTATGGTGTTAATCCTGAAACCCATCATGGTTCAATTAGTGATCCAATATATAAAAACTCAACATTGATTTTTAAAAACTATAAATCGTTTTTAAATGCAAGGAAGAATAGATTTAACGTACCTTACTATGGAAGGATTAGTAATTATACTACTAGAAGATTTGAGAAACTAAGCTCAAAACTTTATAAAGCAAAAAATACAGTGGTAACTAGCTCAGGACTTTCAGCGATAACAATTACACTTTTATCCTTGTTAAAAAAAGATGACGAAATCTTAATTTCTGAAAATTGTTATGAACCAGTTTATAATTTCGCAACTCATGAGTTAAAAAAATTTGGAATTAAAACTCATTTTTATTCAAGTAAAAGAAAAAATATTGAAAAATTTATTAATAATAAAACAAAGATTCTTTATATCGAGTCTCCTGGATCACTTAATTATGAAGTTTTAGATTTAAAAGAAATTGTTAAAATCTGTAAAAAAAAAAAAATAATTACAATTATGGATAATACATGGTCAACATTCCTAGGATGCAATCCATTAGAAAATGGAGTAGACATAACTATAGAATCATTAACAAAATATTTTTCAGGCCACTCAGATAATTTTTTAGGATTAATTGCATCAAATTCAAATGAATTAGCAAAAACTATTAAAACAACCTCCGTTAGATTAGGAGATTATGTTTCACCTGAAAGTTGTTTTCATGCAACAAAAGGTTTAAAAACGTTAAAATTGAGGATAGAAAAACATAGTAAAAACGCCGAAAAAGTTTTCAACTTTTTAAAAACTAAAAATATTGTTAAAACAATACTTTATCTTCCAGATAAGAATAATAAGTTTCATGATTTATGGAAAAAATATCATACACTTAGTAATGGTTTAATTAGTTTTTCAATTCACAACAAAAAAAATGTCAATACTTTTATTGACAAATTAAATATTTTTAAAATTGGTTTTAGTTGGGGAGGATATGAAAGTCTTATAATTCCAATAAATAATCTTAAACCAACAAAAAAATTCTCGAAAAATACTGAATATTGGTTTAGAATTCACGTTGGATTAGAATCATCTACTGATTTAATTAACGATTTAGAGAGAGCCTTAAGAAATTATGAAAATTAATTTTATTATTTATAAGCCAGCAAAATCATCTATGCAATCTGGACTTCTTAACACTACAAAATGGTGTTTAACTAACTCAAATATAAACGAATCATATAAAAGTCCAAAATTTGGTTGGGATGGAAGTACAAACCCAGAAAAAAAAATTGAATTATTTTTTAAAACTCTTGAGGAGGCAAAAAGATTTGCCCAAACAAATAATTACAATTATAAAGTTATAGAACCATTAAAAAGAAAAATTATTAAAAAGTCTTATGCTCAAAACTTCATAAAAAAAAATTAGAATGAATAAAGAATGGAAAAATTTTTGCCCACTTTGGCTGTACAAAATAATAGTCTCAATTACAGTATATGATTATGTTGTTAGGGATATTGGAATTTTTGTAACGCAAAAAAAATACACCAACTTTTTTGCAGAAATGTACGATGATTTAAACCAAGAATCAATAGAACTTGGCGTAAATCTTTTCTTACAATTTTTAGGTGAATTGAAAAGTAAAGATCCATTTATGTTTTTAAATCATTACATGTATCACATTGTTACTGACATAAACCCTAACCAGAAAGGGATATTTAAAAAAGATGCATATAAAGCAAAATCTAGTCTAGAAATTGACCCTGAGAAAGCTTTAAAAGATTTTAAGGTATTTACATTTTCATGTAGATCTGGACTTACCAATAAAGCACCTATAGGCTGGGATATAACTAATGAATCAGAATTAGGTCTTCTAAACGACGTTATTAATAAAACCTTTTCAATAGACGATATGATTGATAGTGTTTCATAATGCAAATAATGATTAAACTAATTTTTTTTGTTATACTTCTAACCTCATTCGAATCTTATTCCGATGAACTGTTAAAAAATGCAATATTGAATCAAAATAGAAAAATTGAAAATATTAAAAGAGATAACTTTAGAAACCCATATGAAACATTAACTTTTTTCGAAATTAATAATAAAATGAAGGTTCTTGAAGTTTCACCAGGTAATGGCTGGTACTCCGAAGTTCTTTCCTTCTATCTAAAAAATAGCAAAGGGTATTATGTCACTAAATATAAAAAACCACCTATAAAAATTATCGAAAAAAATCAGATAGAATTTGATAATTATTTCAATAAAAATATTGAAAAATTCGGAGAAGTTAAATCGATTTACTTCAATGAGAAAAATTTTTTAGATTCAGAAGTAAAAGATTTTGATCTGGTTTTAACTTTTAGAAATACTCATAATTGGCTCGGTTCTAAGACAGCAGATAATGTATACAAATCAATTTATCAAATTATGAAAAAAGGTGGGATTTTAGGTATTGTTCAACATAGAGCAAATGAAAACTCAAAAAATGATTTTAAAAATGGGTACGTAAAACAGTCATTTTTAATAAAATTTATTGAAAAACAAGGATTCAAATTCATAAACAAATCAGAAATTAATGCTAACACTAAGGATACAAAAGATTATGAAAAAGGAGTCTGGACTTTGCCACCAAGATTAATCCTAGGAGATAAACAAAAAGATAAATTTCTTCAAATTGGCGAAAGTGATAGAATGACACTAAAATTTATTAAGCCATAAATGATTCATTTAATTACTGCAACTTCCTTTGAGAGTAAAATATTTATAGAAAAATTAAGACTAAAAAAAATTCGCCCTTCATCAGGATTTGATTTTTTTTATAATGATAATATTTCACTAACAGTTACAGGGATTGGAAAAGTTAACTCAGCATTAGGTGTTGCCCATACATTTTTTAAATTTAGAGGTCTATCAAATAATCTATGGATTAATATAGGGTTAGCTGGTCATAACAAGGAAAGAATAGGAACATTACTATTAGTAGACAAAATTTTTGACAATGACACTGAAAAATCTATGTACCCTTTTTTTATTAAAAAGTACAATATAAAAAAATTAAACTGTACATGTTATTCAAAACCCAACTTTGATTACAACAATTCACTATCAGATATGGAATCAAGTGGATTTTTTTTTGCAGCAAATAAATATTCAACAAAAGAATTTATACATTCATTAAAAATTGTCTCAGATAATATATACCAAAAGATTGATTTTAATGACAAACAAATAATAAATAGAATTTTTGAGAAAAATTTTGATCAAATTTATAAATTCATATCTGATATTAAAAGTTTGTGGGAAAAAAGTTTTGAAAAACAAAATAAAATTAAAATAAAGATTGATAGAGAACTTAAAAACTTAAAATTTAGTTTTTCCGAAGGAGTCCAGTTAAGTAATCTCTTAAAAATTTATTATAATAGCAACAATACAAAAAAAATAATTGAACAAAACAAAAGTACAAAGGATAATATTTTAAAAATAAAAAAAATATTAAAGCTATGAATTTTGAAACAGTTTATCTTGAAGAAGATACAAAAAATGACAAGAATACAATTGATATTTTAGAAAGAATAAAATTTGAAAATTTAATTTACTGTAAAAACTATTCAGAAATATTTAACCCAAAAAATCAAAATTTTAGAATACAAAAAAAAAGACCGAGTGTAATTCTCGCAAAAAAAAAAAAAAATTTTATAATGAGTACCCCTCAAAGATTTACAATTGGATTTAGGGAAAACTATTATTTTTCTCACATGCTAAACTGTATATATGATTGTAAATATTGCTTTCTTCAAGGCATGTTTAATTCTGCCAATTTTGTAATCTTTACTAACTTTTGCGACTTTATTACTGAAATTAAAAAAAAAGCATCAAATAAAAATCATAAGCTTTGTTTTTTTTCAGGTTATGATTGTGATAGTTTAGCATTAGAAAAAATAACTAACTTTTTAAAAGTTTTTTTAAAAAGTTTTAAAAAAATTCCAAATGCCTACTTGGAAGTTAGAACAAAAAGTACAAACATCAATGTATTTAAGAACATAGAGCCAATTGAAAATGTCATAATTGCTTATAGTTTGAACCCTGA
>NZGH01000045.1 GCA_002690875.1 Rickettsiales bacterium | reverse complement strand
TTTGTAATTTTCTTTAATAAATATTTCAACTAAATCAGTTAAATAAAATTCTTTTTTTTTATTCTTATTCTTAATCTTTTTTAATTTTTCAAAAAGGTGTTTTGTTTTAATAATCATTATACCAGAGTTACATAATTGAATCTTTTTTTCTTCATTAGTTTGCTCTGTTTTTTCAATAATTTTCTTAAGTTTACCTTTTTTGATTAATAGTCTTCCGTAAGAATTGTTTAAATCTTTTACAATCATAGAAATAATAGAGAGATCAAGGTTTTTTTTATCAAAATCTCTTAAAGCAGCATTTAGAGTTTTAAATGTCACGGAAGGAGTGTCACCATACAAAACTAAAGTAGTATCTGTTTTTTTTATTTCATCATTTTTATATGCCTCTGAAACTGCATGACCAGTACCCAACTGATTACGTTGGTAACAAAATTTTATATCTTGGTATTTTGATAATAATAATGTTTTATAATCATTAAGTTTTTTTGAAATCACTACAGTAGTGCTTTTTGCATTTAATTTTTGACTAAGATCAAGGACATGACGTATCATAGGATAGTTTCCAACTTCGTGAAAAACCTTGGGTATTTCAGAGTTCATTCTTGTACCTTGGCCTGCAGCTAAAATAATAATGGAAAGAATCATTGTACTTTTAGAAATAGTTATAGTTATTATAAATATTTTTTAAAAAAGGTTTAGAAAATAATGAATAAAAATTTTAAATGTGTAATTTTTGACCTTGACGGGACATTGATTAACAGCGGACCAGATCTTCTAAATTCACTAAATTATGTTCTTAATCAGAATAATCTAGAAAAAATTGATAAAAATGTGATTGGTAATTTGGTTGGAGGAGGAGCAGAGGCTATGATAAAAAAAGGATATGCTTATTTAAATGCCTATCTTGATGAAAAAAAAATACCTCTTTTAATTAATCTTTTCATTAATCACTATTACCAAAATTGCACAAAAGAAACAAAATTGTATGATGGAGTTTTGGATACTCTAAAATTTTTAAAAGATAAAACTTTTATTTGTTTATGTACTAATAAAAAACAGTTTTTAGCAGAAAAAATTATTGAAGAGTTAGAAATAAAAGATTTTTTTAATTACATTTTAGGTTCTGATGACAAAACCTCATTAAAACCAGAAATAGAAATGCCAAAAAAATGTCTTGATAAGTTTCAAGTGTCTCCCGAACAAACAGTATTTATTGGAGATAGTGAAAATGATATTATACCTGCCAAAAAACTTGGTATGTTTTCTGTCCATGTAACATATGGTTATGGAAAACTTAAAGAACAAATTAATGCTGACTTGGTAATTAAAAAATTAGAAGAGCTAAAAAAAAAGTTTTAATTTATATTTTTATTCTTTCAGTAAAAAACTTGTTAATCTCATTCATTCCTTCATAAATTGTTATTATTGCAATTACCAAAGCAAAAAAAGCGATTATATATAAAAATTTATAAAATTTAGGATCCACAATCTTATTATATAAAAAAAATTTGATTTTTAATATTCATAATATAAGACAACTTAATTATGTAGATAAATTTAATTGATATTTTGATTTTTTTTATAAATTTTTTGAATCAATAAAAGAAGTGAAAATGAGTAAGAAATATTATTAATAAGCACCACTGTATTATTTTCCTTCGTCTTGATGTTCAAGTTATCTTATTCAAGAAGATAATGATTGAATCTCAACAAAAAAGTAACTTATTAAATATAGACGCTATAATACCAAAAAAATAAAATCAAATTATTCAATAAATGCACACAAATGCTAGGTAAAAAACTATAAAAATAAATTAAAATTGATAGAAAAAAGCTTTACAATGTATGATGAAATCTAAACACCTTAATTCAGTACTTTAAAGTTTTTTTCTTTTTTCATATATTATGACTAATGGAAAGAAATATTTTAAAAGAATCCTGTTATTCTATAAATAAAGCGGTACAAATTTTAAATAACAATGGAATAGTAGCACTTAAAGCTGAAACAGTTTATGGAATTGCCTGTAACGCAAATAGTATTTTTTCAATAGAAAGTGTTTATAATTTAAAAAAAAGACCATTCTTCAATCCTTTAATAATTCATGTAAGTACGTTGGAAATGGCATGCAAAATTGCAGTTTTTAACAATCTTTCAAAAAAAATAGCAAAACATTTTTGGCCTGGTCCATTAACACTTATTCTACCTAGAAAAAAAAATAAACTTGTTGAGGACTTTGCTGTTTCAGGTTTAGAAACAATCGCACTAAGAATTCCAAACTCAACAGTATTTCAAAAAATTTTAAAAAAATTTAAAAAGCCGATAGCAGCTCCAAGTGCTAACCCAAGTGGATACATTTCTTCAACTAAAGCTAAGCATGTTTTTGACTCATTTGGAAAAAAAATTGAGCTAATAATTGATTCAGGCAAATCTCATTTTGGTCTCGAGTCTACAATACTAGATTTATCAAAAAAAAAAATATTAATAGCAAGACAAGGAATAATTACACCTGAAGTAATTAAAAAAATAACAGGTATAAATATTGAGATCTCCGATAATTTAAAAAAAAAGCAAAAACCTATTTCTCCAGGTCAAATCAAAAGACATTATGCACCAAACACGCCTTTAATAATGAACGTTAAAAAACCAAAAAAAGGAGATGCACTCTTATTTTTTGGAAATTATCATAATTATACATTCAACCCATCTTTAAATTTATCAAAAAAGGGTGACTTATATGAAGCTGCTCAAAACCTTTTTGACTATCTTCGTAAACTAGATAAGCTGAAGATGAAAAGAATTGCTGTCACACCTATTCCACAAAAAGGAATAGGTAAAACAATTAATGAAAGATTAAGAAGAGCATCAGTTAATGGATAAAAAAAATCTTAAAAAGATATTTCAATTTCTAGACAATTCTGAATATTCGCTTGAAAGAGATATTATCGATAAACATTGCACAGACTGGAGGGGAGACTTTATTGGTACAAGTGACATAATACTATTTCCAAAATCTATTAGCTCAATATCAAAGATCATTAAAGTTTGTGAAAAGAATCATATCCCTATAATTCCTCAAGGAGGTAACACAGGTCTTGTAGGAGGATCAGTTCCTAGAAAAGATAAAGGAGAGATAGTCCTTAATTTAAAAAAAATGAATAATATTAGAAATATTAACCTTACTGACAACTCAGTTGAAATAGAAAGTGGTTGTATTCTAGAGGATTTAAAAAAAAAGTTAGAGGAACACAATATGGAGTTTCCTTTAAATATGGGGTCAAAAGGAAGCTGTCAAGTCGGAGGCAATATTGCAACTAATGCTGGTGGAGTTAATTACATTAAATATGGCTCAATAAGACAAAATATTCTTGGTTTAGAGGTAATAACTAAAAACGGAGAAATTATTTCTAATTTGAGCTCTATAAAAAAAAATAATACAGGTTTAGATTTAAAACAAATCTTTATTGGTTCAGAGGGAACACTGGGAATAATTACAGCTGCTACATTTAGAATTTATAAAAAACCGCAAGAAAGATTTATTTTATGGCTTGGTTCTAACTTAGTAAGTGACATATTAAAAACTTACTCATCTTTTACAAAAGTTTTTTGTGATCAAATTTCTAGTTTTGAATTAATGAATAAAAAATCTCTTCTTATATTAAAAAAAATAGGTTTCGAATTTGATATTAAAAAAGAATATTATTGTTTAATAGAACTATCAAATTTTCAAGATATTAACAATTTTCAAGATTATATAATGGATAAAATTGTAAATCTTAATTTGAACTTAGATGATGTCATTCTAACAAAAAATGAACAAGAGAATCTAAAATTTTGGAATATCAGAGAATCGATTCCATTAGCAGAAAAAAAAGAAAGGTTTGTAATAAAGCATGATGTTTCTATTCCACTAGAAAAAATGAATCAATTTATAAATGAAACAGACCAAAAATTAAAAAAAAATTTATCGGTTGAAATCATAAACTTTGGACATATCGGTGACAATAATTTGCATTACAATGTTTCTGTTTTAAAAAACACTGAACCAAATGAAAAGAAGGAAATGTTAAAAAAAGTAAATGACATCGTTTATTCTAATACAACGAAATTTGGGGGGTCTATTAGTGCCGAACATGGTATTGGTCAACTAAGAAAAGATGATTTAAAAAAATACAAAAGTAAGTTTGAGCTTGAACAAATGAAGTCTATAAAAAAAATATTTGATCCTTTTGATATATTTAATCCGGGTAAGATTTTTTAATCTAAAAACTTTTTGTAAATTTTATTGGCTTCAAAACAAATTTGACTTTTAAAAAAGGGAAATCTCACTAAACCCAAAATATAGAATAAAAACCATCTTGAAAAAATCGATGAATTTGACATCCTTCTGGCAAATCTCCACGATCTTGCTGTTAACCTTCTTGTGGCAAATAATTTTATATTCAAAGATAAGTCTTTATTTTCCTTTAAAAACAGTTCAAGAGCCTTTGAGACTCTATAAATTTGATTATTTTTTTTTTCTGAAATTTGTCCAGGAGCATTTAAGGGTAAGATAGCAATAGGATAATTAAGTTTAATAAAATTTCCTAATCTTGAAAGTCTTAGAGTTAACGAATATTCTTGGCTATGAATAACTCTTTCGTCACAACCCCCTGTCATTTGACATAACTTTCTCCTCACTAAAAATTGAGAAGGATTAAACATAGAATTTCTCATAGCAAGTAAAATGGGGTTTTTAATTATTAAAGTTTTATTAAAATCAAAATCTTCTTCTAGATCTACTGATTTAATATTTTTAACCTTTCTTTGAAGTCCATATGCTAAAACCGAATCTTTATTATTTTCTAAAAGGTTTAAAAGGCAGAAAGTAGCCTTACTCAAAATCACATCATCAGCATCAAGAAACTTTATATATTTCATCTTTGCTATATTAATTCCCACATTTGTCGCGTTGGCTGAGCCTCTATTTTTTTGACTAATTATTTTACAATTTTTTAGTTTTCTTGTTTCTTTTTTCAAAATTTTAAGAGAATCGTCAGTTGAACCATCATCAATAAAAATATATTCCTTATCAAAATCTCCTTTTTGAGAAGAAATAGAGTTTACAACGTGTTTTAGATACAAAGATTTATTAAAAACTGGAATTACAAAACTAACAGAAGACATTTATTCTTTAAAGTTTATCAAAACTTTTTCCAAACTCATATTTCCAAATGCTGAGGCCTTTGTGTGTTCTTGCCTTTGTTGTTTAACTAGACCTACTCCTGGGCAAATCCACTCTTTTATGAAAATATCAACTTTTATTGGTCCAGATCGGGTGTCAGCAATAAACTCTGAATCTCCCTCACCTTCTATATAAATACAATTTTTAAAATTACCTGCTTTAACAGTTACAGATACGTTTCTTTTTTTTATTGAATAAAAGATATTAAAGATTGCAGAGGGTACAAAATCTCTCAACGGTGGCTGATAACCTTTTGTTATGTGAAGCTGACTTTTTGTTTTCCAATTATTAATTTTAAAACCAAGTGATGGATAAATTATTTTTTTTACTGGCTCATCATACCCAGACTTTGATACAACTTTTGCCGCTGTTCTTATTAAATTATCTTCAAATTTATCTTTAAAAAAAGACAACATATTACCGTTAGAGAATATTTTAGAAAAAATAATCCCCTTTCCCATAATGTTTGAGGCAATATTTGTAACGGTTAACCTTTTAGTTTCTGTTGAACCAGTATAATCAGAATTAATTTTAATTTCATAATTCCAAATTAGTCCTTGTTGATGAGGAAAAAAATTTTTTTCATTTTTACATCCAACTAATATGAATACAAAAGTGTAACTAATCATAAAAAACAAAGTCTTTTTCATAAAAATATGGTGCCCAGGGGAGGAATTGAACCACCGACACAGCGATTTTCAGTCGCTTGCTCTACCAACTGAGCTACCTGGGCAATTGATAAATAAATTAAGTTTTTACAACAGAGGGAAAAAAAATTCAATTTTTAAATCCTATATTAATCAAGATTTTATACAAGTTGTTTAAACAAAGTCCAACAACATTTGAATAAGACCCCCTGATTTTTCTAACAAATTTTCCCCCAATTCCTTGAATAGCATAACCTCCAGCTTTACCTATACCTTCTTTTAGTAACACTGAGTTATTAAGCTCTTTGTTAGATATTAAGTCAAAATATACCTCTGATTTAACTAATCTTTTGTGAATATAACCATTATTATCAATTACACAAATACCTCCAAATACTAAGTGTCTTTTACCTGACAATTGTGAAAGATGACTTTTTACATCATCTTTCGATAGACACTTACTGAAAACTTTTCCACATCTAAAAACCTCAGTATCGGCTGAAATAATAATTTCATCAGTAACCTTGGGGTAATTTTTTATTGAATTTGCTTTTAAATATGAAAGCTCTACAACTCTTTTTGTGATGGGGAGTCTTACTTTATAACTATCTTCGTCAAAAATTGGTGAGACAATTTTAAAATTATTTATTCCCAATTGTCTCAACAAAACTTGCCTTTGCTTTGATGATGAGGCTAAAATAATTTTATTTCTTTTATACAAATTTATTTATGTCTAAATGTTATTCTTCCCTTAGTAAGGTCATACGGTGTCATTTCTACCGTAACTCTGTCGCCTGCTAGAACTCTAATTCGAAACTTTCTCATCTTGCCAGCGGTGTGAGCAATGATTTCATGATTATTATCTAATAAAACTCTAAACATGGCATTCGGTAAAAGCTCCTTAACCGTACCATTAAATTCCATTAATTCTTCTTTAGCCATATTTAATAATATCTAATTCTTAATCCTGCATTCTATTGATAAAGCATGAGCTTGTAAACCCTCTTGATTGGCCAGTACAATAGCGTCTTTTCCAATTTTTTTTAAATTTTGACTATTACAACTTACGATTGAAGTTCTTTTAAAAAAATCTAAGACATTTAGTCCAGAAGAGAATTTTGCAGTTCTATCTGTTGGTAAAACATGGTTGGGACCAGCAACATAATCACCTATTGCTTCAGGGGTATTCTTTCCAAGAAAAATTGCACCAGCATTTTTAATTTGATTTAAATATTTTCTAGAATTATCAATAGCTAATTCTAGGTGTTCTGGTGCAATTTGATTGGCAAGTGGAATTGCACTTTGAATTGTCTCACTAATAATAACCACACCATAATTATTCCAACTACTACCTGCAATATCTTTTCTATCAATCGTTTTCAAAAGAATTTTAACATTATCTATAACTTTTTTAGCAAAATTCTCGTTATCTGTAATCAATATTGATTGAGCTAACTTATCGTGTTCGGCTTGGGATAAGAGATCAATTGCAATGTGTTCTGGGTTATTTTTTTTATCAGCAATTATTAATATCTCTGAAGGACCAGCAATCATATCAATTCCAACTACTCCAAATAATTTTTTTTTTGCAGTAGCAACATAAGCATTTCCTGGGCCAACTATTTTATCAACTTTTTTAATTTTTTTTGTTCCTACAGCAAGTGCAGCTACTGCTTGTGCGCCTCCAATTTTATAAATTTCTTTTATACCAAGCAAATTAGCGCAAGCTAAAATTACTGGGTTTAAAACTCCATTGATTGCTGGAACAGTGATCACAATTCTTTTTCCCCCAGCCACTATTGCAGGAACTGCGTTCATTATTAAAGAAGAAGGATATGCAGCTGTGCCACCTGGAACATACAAGCCTACTGATTCAATAGGATTCCACACCCCTCCAAGTAAAACCCCATGTTTGTCTCTAAAAAAGTCATTTTTAGGAATTTGTCTTTTATGATAGTCTTTAATTCTTTTTATAGCGGATTTCAAAGATCTTAAAACTTTAGGATTTATCATTTGTTTAGATTGTTCTATTTCTTTTTTCTGAACTAGAAGTTGATTCACATTTGATACTTTGAAATTATCATATTTTTTAGTAAACTCTAACAGTGCAGAATCTGAGTCATCTTTTATTTTTCTAATTATATTCTCTACTACTTGATCAACTGAGGAATCAATGTTTTCTCTCTTAATTAGTATTTTTTTAAAATGTTCAGAAAAGTTTTTCTTATTTTCGTACAAAATTTTTACCATTTAAAACCTTTTAAATTTTTCAAGTATTTTTGTTATATCATCATTCATAAGTTTATAAGCAATTTTATTAACAATAATTTTGGATGTTATTTGCATCACTAAATTAGATTCTTCTAAATTATTTTCGCTTAATGTTTTGCCAGTAGAAACTAAATCAACAATTGTCGAGCATATTTTTAACTTTGGCGCCAACTCAACAGCTCCGTTTAACTTAATACATTCCGCTCTAACACCTTTTTTTGCAAAATAATTTGTTGTAATATTTTTATACTTTGTGGCAACAATAATGTGTCCCTCTTTATCTTGTGATTTCTTATTTTCTTTTTTTTTGGCAACTGATAATCTACACTTACCAATTTTAAGATCATAAAAGTTATATATTTCCTCATAATTAAATTCGTTTATTACATCATCGCCAGCCACACCAATCTGAGCAGCTCCAAATGCCACAAATGTTGCAACATCAAAGGACCTAACTTTAATTATTGATAATTTTTTTTGATTAGTTGTAAATAAAAGTTTCCTAGAATTAGGGTTATAAAACTCTTTCTCTGGAATGATTTCTGCCTTTTTAAGTAAAGGCATTAGTTCCTTTAAAATTCTACCTTTAGGAAGTGCAATAATAATTTTATTCATTCAGAAAATCTCCTTATTTTCACGCCGCAATTCCTTAATTTTTCCTCTAAGTTTTCATAGCCTCTATCAAGATGATATACCCTATTTACTATTGTTTTGCCAGAAGCCATTAGACCAGCAATAATTAATGAAGATGAAGCTCTTAAGTCAGTTGCCATAACTTCTGCACCATAAATTTCTTTTACTCCATTAATAATTATTTTCGATCCGTTTTGTTTTAAATTAGCACCCATTCTTCTTAACTCACTTACATGCATAAATCTATTTTCAAAAATATTTTCTTTTATTACTGACTTTCCTTGAGATTTAGTTAGTGATGCTATTAGTTGAGCCTGTAAATCTGTAGGAAATCCTGGGAATTCCTTAGTAGAAAAAATTACATTTTTAAGAAATTTTTTAGTTTTTTTTATTTCTAATTTATTTCCATTGTCTTTTTTACAAATGGATAAAACATTTAAAGGATTTAAAATCTTTTTTAAATGATTACCAATCAAATCATTAACATTTTCTAATATAAGGTTTCCAGAGCATCCCATTACACACAAAGCGAACGTCCCTGCCTCAATTCTATCCGGCATTACTGAAAATTCACATCCTCTTAATTTTTTTTTTCCTTTAATTTTAATTATACTTGTTCCATGTCCTTTAATTTCTGCACCTGCACTAATTAGAAAATTTGACAAGTCTGAAATTTCAGGTTCGCAAGCTGCATTTTTAATAATTGTTTCACCTTCAGCGAGTGTAGCTGCCATTATAATGTTTTCCGTGGCTCCAACGGAAATTTTTTTTAAAGTAATTTCACATCCTTTTAACCTACCTTTCACATTTCCTTTTATATAACCATCCTCAACAACAAATTCAGCACCCATTTTTTCTAAAGCACTAATATGAAAATCAACTGGTCTTGTACCAATTGCACATCCACCTGGTAAAGAGACCTCTGCATATCCATACTTAGTTAATAGTGGTCCCAAAATTAGGAAAGATGCTCTCATTTTTCTTACAAGTTCATATGAAATTTTAAGGTTAATTGGTTGATTAGATTTAATTTTACAAATGGAATTTTCAAAATTCACCTTAGAACCTAATGATTTCAAAATTTTTGTCATAAATACTACATCTGAGAGATTAGGTATATTTGATATAACTATTCCTTCATCAATTAATAAAGTGGATGCTAAAATTGGTAAAGAAGAATTTTTTGAGCCACTGATTTGGATATTTCCTTTCAGACTATTGATACCTTCGACTTCTATTTTATCCATACTAAAGTTTTGGGAGTGTTACGTCTTTTTGATACATATACTTTCCTTTTCTATCAGCATAAGAAAGTTTACAATTTTCTGTACCCTGTAAAAATAAAAACTGAGCTGCTCCTTCATTAGCGTAAATTTTAGCTGGAAGAGGAGTAGTATTTGAAAACTCTAATGTAACGTGTCCTTCCCATTCTGGCTCGAGAGGTGTGACATTTACAATTATACCACATCTTGCGTATGTTGATTTACCTACACAAATAACAAGTGTTTCCCTTGGAATTTTAAAGTGCTCCACAGTTTTTGCTAAAGCAAAACTATTGGGAGGAATTATACAATAATCAACATCTCTGTCTACAAAACTAGATTCAGAAAAATCTTTTGGATCAACAGTAGCTGAATTCACGTTTGTAAAAATTTTAAAACTTCTTGATACTCTGGCATCATATCCATATGAGGATAATCCATAGGATAGAACATTTTTCTTAACAAGATTCTCAACGAAAGGATCTATCATCTTTTTTTCAATAGCCATTTTTTTTATCCATGAATCAGGCATTATTCCCATTTTTACTTTCCTTTCTTTTTTTAATGTTTTTTTTTAATGCTTCTGACAAGCGTTGTTCTCTTGCATTTTTTTTTTTTATCATTTTTTTAACAAATTATACTTTGTAGACTTACCTTTACTTAGAGAAACAGGATACTTTTTTTCATTTTTTTTTATTTTTCTTAAACAACACTTTTCGATATCAATTTTTGCCAAGTCTGAAAATCTTAATAAATATAACATTATATCTGCAACTTCATCGGAAATTTTTTCTTTCATTTTTTGTTTTTTTAAATCTAGCTTAATTTCATCTTCTTTTTTCCACTGAAAAATTTCTAGTAACTCTGAAGATTCGATGTTAATAGAAATAGCAAGATTCTTAAGATTATGAAATTGCTCCCAGTCTCTCTTATGTGCGAATTCGCTGAGAATTTTTTGTAATCTCTTTTCATTCATAGGGTAACGATTATTTTTTAATTTAAAATCTT
>NZGH01000044.1 GCA_002690875.1 Rickettsiales bacterium | reverse complement strand
CTACATAACATTTCTTCTTATGCAATATATATAATTATAAACACATAATTGAGTTAGCAATAATTTTGTTTATTATAATTTAATGATCATAAAAAATCTTTCTCAATTTTTCAAAAATTTACAAAGCCCTCTTAGTTTAATAGTAAAACAGGGTCTTGGTAAGACTCAGCCACTGGAGCGTAACCAGTAGAGGGCACCACTTTATGAAACAAGATTTACAAAAATACATATTTTACAGTTTTCTAAGCGGAATAGTCTTAGGAATTTTATTAAATAATTTATCAAATTTTTTTCCAGAGTTAATAAAGCTAATTTTAAATATACTTCAATTTGGTGGCGATGTTTTCTTAAAAATTATCAAAATGCTGGTTGTACCTATTGTTTTCTTTTCATTATTAATTGGTGTTGCTAATCTAAAAAATATATCAACACTAGGGAGAATTGGAGCTAAAACACTATCTCTTTATGTATTCACTACCATGCTAGCTATTTCATTGTCTCTAATCATTGGATATATTTTAAGTCCAGGTGAAGGAGTTAATATAAGTGCTGAAAGTACCCAATTAAACATCAACAAAGCTCCTTCTTTTTTTACTGTATTACTTGATATTATTCCTGAAAATCCTTTTAAATCTCTGAGTGAAGGTAATATGCTACAAGTAATTTTTTTCTCACTTATCTTGGGTGGATGTTTGTCAAATTTAAAAGATAATAAAAATTTACTTAATTTTTTTAATGGTATGAATGAGCTCGTTTTAAAAATGCTTTCATCACTAATGACAATCGCACCAATAGGTATTTTTTGTTTGATCTCTAAAACATTCGCAACTCAAGGCTTATCATCTATTTTGGAATTATTAAAATATTTTCTTGGAGTAGTACTAATAATCTTTATCCACTTCTTTATCGTTTACATTCCCCTAGTAAAACTTTTTGCAAGAGTTAGTATTAAAAATTTTTTAAGTGGAATAAAACAAATCGTTCTGTTCGCTTTTTCAACCTCAAGTAGTAGCGCAACAATTCCAATTACGCTACAAAATTTAAATAAGAATTTTAATGTAAAATCAAAGATATCATCTTTTACAGTTCCACTGGGTGCTACAATTAATATGGATGGCACAGCCATAATGCAAGGTATGGCTACTATTTTTATAGCAAATATATATAATATAGATCTTTTATTCTCAGATTACTTGTCAATTATTTTAACAGCAACTTTAGCCTCAGTAGGAACAGCTGGAGTTCCTGGTGTAGGAATAATTATGTTGGGAATGGTTCTTAATCAAGTTGGTTTACCTCTTGAGGGAATTGCAATAGTTATAGGAGTAGACAGATTACTTGATATGTTGAGAACATCATTAAATGTTTCAGGAGATGCAATGGTAACATTAGTTGTGAATAAAACAGAAAAATGATGTTTTTATTTGTAGTTGAATTAGAGGTTACTTTTTTTGGAAAAGAGATAAAATATGTACATGCTTATGATAAAAACGATGCTGAATTAATAGCAGTTCAAAGAATAATAAAAGAGCTTCAGTGTTCAAAAGAAGATATTTCAACTATACTTGTAAAAAAAATTAATCATAATTGAATAACACAGGTTTGCCTATTGGTGGAGATGTAATTTCAGAGTTCTGCATTACTATTGTGCCATTAACAACTGTAAAAACTGGCAAACCTTTAATTTTGACTCCATCGTAAGGGGTCCAACCAGACTTACTTGCAATCCATTCGTTGGTTATTGTGAATTCTTTATTTAAGTCAACAATAGAAAAGTCTGCATCATTTCCAATTTTGATTTCTCCTTTAAATTTCATATTATAAATTTTTGCAGGATTAGAACATAAAAGTCTAACCAAATCATTAATCCCAAGTTTCCCTTTATTAACGAAATTAAGCATGATTGGTAAAATGGTTTGAACCCCAGTCATACCAGAAGGACAGTTGGGATATTCTTTTTTCTTTTCTTCTAATGTATGGGGAGCATGGTCAGAACCTATTACATCTACAATTTTTTCTTCAATGCCTTTCCAAAGACCAATGTTATGACTTTTATCTCTAATAGGTGGGTTCATTTGGGCCAAGCTACCTAAATTCTCATAACAATCTGGAGCATAGAAAAATAGATGTTGAGGTGTAACCTCACAGGTTGAAAAGTTCTTAAATTTTTTTAAAATTAATATCTCATCTTTGGTCGAAATGTGCAAAACATGTATTTTTCGTTTAGTTTCTTTAGCAATCTTTAATAATCTTTCTGTACTTCTTATTGCTGTCTGAGAGTCTCTCCACAAAGGATGACTGGAGACATTTACTTTATAATCTTCAACAAGATGTTTTCTCTCTCTCAATCTATATTCATCCTCACTATGAACAGCAACTCTACGACTGCCTGATGCTAAAATTTTTCTGAGGCTATCATCATCTTCAACCAAAAGATCTCCAGTAGAAGAACCCATAAAAATTTTCACACCACAACATCCTGTTAATCTTTCCAAGTTTTTTAAATTTTCTATATTTTCCTTAGCAGCACCTACAAAAAAACTGTAGTTACAGTATGCATTCTTTTGAGCTATTGAAAGTTTTTCATTTAACGCTTTTTTTGTGGTTGTTGAGGGGTTAGTATTTGGCATTTCAAAAATTGAAGTTATGCCACCAAGTACTGCTCCCCTGGTTCCATTCATGATATCTTCTTTATGAGTTAGTCCAGGCTCCCTAAAATGAACCTGCGTGTCAATTGCTCCTGGTAAAACAATTAGATTGTTTGTAATTATTTTTTTTTTACAATCTTTTTTTGAAAGATCTCCTAGCTCAACAATTTTTGAATCTTTAACCCCAATATCAATTTTTTCTATAGATGAATTTGGAAGAAAAACGTTTCCGCCTGTAATTATTAGATCTAGTTGTTTTTTCATTATTCTAATAAAATTTTAGTTAGATATTATATCAAAAAAATTACCATCAGTTTTTACATTGTTAAAAGTTACATAATACCACGCTGAAATAAAAATCATATGCCAAACACACTTGATTGCTTTTTTATTATGGGTAATAGACTTACATAACTCTTTAATTTCGTCTTGATCAAAAAATATTCTGAGAATTTCAATTTTAGGTAAAAACTCTAAGAAAAACTTCGAATGTTTAGGAAGCCATTTTTCAATCGGAACTGTAAATCCCTCTTTTTTTGAAAAGGCATCATAATATTTCACCCTAGATTTTATAAAATTTCTTATCAAAAACTTTCCAAAGCCATTTCTAATTTTATACTTATCTTTAATAAAAAAAAAATTTTCAAATAGTTTTTTATCAATCAAAGGAGTCCTTCCTTCCATACCATGACTCATTAGGCATCTGTCTAACTTTACCAATAAATTATTAGGTAGCCAATTATAGTAATCAAAAAATTGATGTTTTTGAACTTTAGTCAAATCTAAATTTTCAATAAAAGTTTGGTTAGTTTCAAATTCCCAATAATTATTGTTAAATTTTCCTAACTTTCTAAAAGCACCTTTGAAGAATTTATTTTTAAAAAAGTTGTAATGCCTATCCCTTCCGTATCCTGCAAATAATTCATCACCACCCTCTCCTGTAATTGCAACTTTAAATTTTTTTGAAGCTACAGATGCTAACTTAAATGTTGGAAGAATCGCATAATCTGCTATTGGGTCATCTATTTTTTTTGCAGCAAAAGGAATGGTATTCCAGAAGTCATCTTCTGTAAAATGGATTTCATTAAATTTAATTTTATATTCATGTGAAATTTTTTTTAACAGGGTATTATTTGAATTATTCTTTCTATTATCTATGTTAACTTTAAAAGCTTCTATTTTACTTCCTAAGTTAAGTTTACTCATAAAGTACATAATTAACATTGAATCAATACCTCCAGAAAAAAATAAACAATAAGGTACATCACTTCTTAAATGAACAGACACGCTTTCTTCTATTTTTTTTTCAATAAAATTATTATCTAAGTTAGGTGGCTTTTTCTTTAATAAATTAAGTTTTTGTAATTTACTATTTATAATTTTACCGTTCTGAATGGTTAAAATTTCTCCAGGTCTTAATCTAAAAATATCCTTAAAAATAGTTTTTTTTCCAGTCGTATATTGTAATTCAAAGTATTCAATTAATTTTTCTTCAGAAATTTTTTTTTTTACGATCTTAGTGTTTATTAACGGAGTTATTTCTGAGCTAAATATAATTCCATCTTTAATAAGTGAAAAGTATAATGGCTTTATTCCAAAAATATCTCTACCTAAGACTGTGTAGTCTTTTTTTTTATCATAAATTGCAAAAGCATACATACCCCTCAACTTTTCTAACCCATTAAGCCCCTCTTGATGATATAATGTCATAATAGATTCTGAGTCTGATTCTGTCTTGAAATTATATGTTTTATAAGAAGATCTAATCTCTGGATCATTATAAATTTCTCCATTTGCAACTAGAATTAAATCATTATTGATTATCGGTTGGTTTCCTCCTTTTAAATCAATGATCGACAAACGAGTGTGAATAAACAAGTTTTTGGAATTTTTATAAAAAGAGGAGGAGTCAGGTCCTCTATGTGATAATTGACCAGAAATTTTCTGAAATTTTTCAATTAATTTCTTGTTTGAATTATTTAATAGGATACCAGCGATTCCGCACATTAATCTATAATTTTATAAAAAAAGTTAAGGTATTTTTTTATAATAAGGTCTTCGGAATAATTTTTTTTAAAGTCTTTGTAACCGTTATTAATTATTTTCTTTTTTAAGGTTGGGTTTGAGTCTAATAATTTTATTTGTTTAATAAGATCGAATATATCCTCTTTTCCAAACTTAAGTCCATTAATTTTATTTTTTACCATTATTTTAGGACCACCAATATCAGCAACAATTACTGGAATCTTATGAGCCCATGCCTCAACTATCACATTTCCAAAAGGTTCATGTCTGGAAGGACAGATTAGCACTGATGAAACATTTAAGAACCTAGAAATATCATCTGTCCATTCAAAAAAATTAACTTTTTGTTCAAGTTTGTATTCTGAAATTATTTTATCATATAAAACTTTCTCTTCTCCCGAACCCACTATCCATAATTCAAAATCATTTATGTATGTCATCGCTTTTAATAAAATATCTATTCCCTTATTTTTATGGAATCTTCCAAGACATAAAATTATTTTTTTATCGGTATCTTTTTCTAACTTTTGTCTATTATTATCATCAACAAAATTTGGTATAAATTCAACTTTATCAGACTCCCAACCATGTCCAATAATATAATTTTTTAAATCTAATGTATTAGTTATCAAATAGTCACAGTTTACATAATTTTTAATTTTATAATATCCACCAAGTCTACCAATATTTATAGAATTATATCTTCCACTATGTGGTAAAAGTCTTGATGCCCTATTCATCCAAGTTAAAACAATGTCTGGTTTAAAATTTTCAAATATTAAAGCTATTTGTCTGTGGCAAAAGGGATTAAAAAAATAGAAGAACTTAATTTGGTGAATTTTTTTTATTTTATCCTTAAGTCTTTCAAATCTTTTTTTACTTTTTCTAATTATTATTTCTTGATCAACATTATTGTCTTTCGCCAAAGACAAAGAAATCCTCTCGAAAAATTTTTCTGCCCCACCTTCTTTTGATCCTCCAAGAATATTTAAAATTCTTAATCTATTATTTTTTGCCATCTTTTTGCCACTTCCATCCAATTTTCATGATTATTATTTTTAATAAGGCTTTTATGCATTCTCATCCAAGTCTTGTCATCTTTCAAGAGTTTTATAGTTTTTAATGAAAAATCTTCGTCATTTTCACATACATAACCAGTATGATTATTTTTAATACGTTCTTTTAACGAACCAAAATTACAAACTACAGCTGGCACACCTAATACTTGTGCCTCTGCAACAGCCATACAGAAAGTTTCATCATTTGTTCCTCTATAAAGTAAAACCCTAGATTTTGAAATTTGTTTTTTTAATTCATTTCTACTTATTGGGGGGCTCAAATAAACTGCATTTTTTTTTGCATTTTTAACAAGTGATAAAATTTTATTTACAGAATTTTTATGTTTTAATCCAAACTTTCCATACGTCTCGAATCCTGTAAATAAATTTAATCTAGCTCCAGGGACGTGAAAAAAAATATTTTTTTCCCACTGTTGTAACAACCAATCCAGTCCTCGCATAGGATTTGAGGTAAAAATTGAAATTGGTTTAGGAGCTTTATTTTTTTTTAAAAAAAGTTCATTTTTTACTCCATATGGAATAACAATTTTTTCTAAAGCAGGAGCCCATTTAGGATAAGTTGAATAATGATAATTACTCGAAAAAACAATTTTAAATTTATTAAAAAATAATTTTGATAAGTATCTATACTTTAGAAGATATTTTGCCGGATTATGTATCCAAAATATTCTTTTTTTACATTCTTTTTTAAAATCAAGAAATTTATCACCTCTATTAACTATAAGAACATCAAATTTTTCTTTATATATTCTTGAATCAAGTTTTTTCCAATCAACACCATTTATCTTACCTTCATTTAAGCAATTATTGTAAATGCAAACTTCATAGTTTAATTTTGCTAAAGCCTCAACTAACGATACAAAAGCAACCTCCGCTCCACCAAAAGGTTTTTTTTTTAGTAATACAGAATCAAATTCTATTCCGTTGTCGACAAATAAAAGTTTAGTCATTTCTTTTGTTCAAATTTATATTTCAAGTAAGATATTAAAGGAAATAAGCAAGCAACCAAGGCTATAACTATTCCAATATTTTTTTCTTTATAACCTTTTCTTAAAAAATAAACTTTCCAAAATCTAGAAAAAATTCTTCTTATATTTATCAGTAAATTTTCCTTTCCTGGCTTTTCTTTGAGGTCTTTTGCTCTTGCTGTTGAATAACTATTAAGCTTATTAATTAGATCTGAAATTGACTTACAATAAAAATGGTCAATTGAATTTTTAAGGGTTTCTCCTTGTTTTCCTTTTAGAAAAATTTTTGGATGAACTCTTTGTTTACCCCAAGTCTTAGTATTTTTTTTAAAGAGACCTGCATATGAGGATTTACCTATATATGCCCCCCACCCATTTTTTATAACTTTTTTTCCTAAATAATTATTTACATTAATTAAATGCCAAGAATTTTTGCTTGTTTTTATAACTTCTAAAATTTCTTTTGCCAATTTTGGTGGAACTCTTTCATCTGAATCAATTTCTAGAATCCAATTACAGTTACATTTACTTATACCATAATTTCTTCTATTTCCTTCAATTTCCCATGAGCCAGAAAATATTCTTTTTGTAAACTTTTTTGCTATTTGTTTAGATTTATCAGTACACTTATCTAAAATAATAACTAATTCATCACTAAATGATATGGTCTTAAGACAACTTTCCAATTGCTTTTCTTCATTATGTACTACTATTAAAATTGATAAACTAGTCATAACATATTTTATAAAATTTTATTAATTCTTTAAAAACGTAATTTACTGATAAATCATTCATTAGTGAATTAACTTTTTTGGGATTGAATTCTTTATGACCCATTAATTCATTAGGAGATTTAGGTCCTTTAATAGCCAGAGTTTTTTCCCCCCATGGATGGTATCTATTTGAATCACTAGGTCCAAATAAACCAACTGTTGGAATTTCCGCTAATGCAGAAAGATGCATGAGCCCTGAATCATTTCCAATAAACAGTTTTGACTTTTTCATTATTAAAAAAATCTCCGATAGATCGGTTTTTCCCACTAAATCAAAAATTGGTAAATTTTTTAATTTTAATAGATCATTGATAGAACTTTTTTCATTTTCAGGTCCTACAATTATAAAATAAGAATTTTTAAAATTAGTATTTTTACTTAATTTTTGTAATAGAGAGCAAAAGTTATGAATTGGCCAGGTTTTTCCTATCCAGTTGGCACTTGGAGCAACCATGATTAATTTTTTATTTTTAGCCTCTTTTTGAATTAATTTTAAAAAGCTTTTATTTTCGATATCCTTTTCATTTAAAAATATTTCAGGTGAAAGATCCCTGCATGGAAATAGCCTTGAGATTTCCTTAACTTTATGAAGGTTTGACCTAACACTATAAACTTTTCTTATTTTTGAAAATAAAAAAAAACTTATTAGGGTTCCCCTTAGATCAACAACACAATCCCAATAATTAAAAAATAACAACCTCCAAAGATAAAACCAATGTAAAGAAAATTTCCTTTTTTTTAAAATTATTAGTTTGTCTATATTTTTACATAATTTAAAAAATTCACCAGGGATAGGTCCACAAACAAAAAAAACTTTTGCATCTTCAAATTTATTTTTTAAAAAACCATTTAAGCCTGATGATAAGATACAATCACCTAACCTGTTAGATGAGATTACTAGGACTTTTTTTGTCATTATAAACTTGTTAAAAAATTTAAAATTAATAAATTAAATAACATGTTTGACAATAAAGAATACTACCTTTTTAAAAAAAGAGGAATAATATTAATTGAAGGCAAAGACAGGTTTAAGTTTATTCAAGGAATAATATCAAATGATGTAGAATTGTTAAGAAATAAACCATCAATTTATTCATCCCTCCTTACCCCTCAAGGTAAGTTTCAGCATGATTTTTTTATTTCTAACTTCAACGAAAAATTTTACTTAGAATCCGATATTAGTGAACAAGAAGAAATTATAAATAAACTGATGATGTACAAACTTAGATTTGATACCCAAATCACAATTAATTCTGATTTAAATATTATTCTTACGAAAAAAAAATTGAATATTTTAGACAATAGCTCCTTTAATATAATTAGTTTTTATGACCCAAGGTTTGATAATAGTTTTTTTTCGAGAACGTACGCAAATTCAAATTTTCTTGTCGAAATTAAAAAAAAATTCAGTGCGATTAATGATTATAAATATGAAACCTTGAGACTTAACAACTGTGTTCCTGATTTTTCAATTGATGCAATAAAACTAAAATCACTTTTACTTGAAATGAGGTTCGATGATCTCAACGGTATTTCTTGGACAAAAGGATGTTACATGGGACAAGAAATTACAGCAAGAATGAAGCATAGGCAAATTGTAAAAAAACAAATTTTTGAAGTTTTAATTGATTTTAAAAACAATTTAAAAAATGATATTATTTTAGAGGAAAAAATTGTTGGTCAACTAAAAAGTCACAATAAAAAATGTGGTATTGCTTTGTTAGACACTAAAGCATTTAGTAATCCTAATGCAAAAAATTTTTTTTCAGGTGATTCCAAGCTAACAATTCGAAAGCCATGGTGGGTTAAAGATTAATTTCTTAAAACTTTAGAAATTCTAGCTAATTCTGAGAAAGGGTTTTTTTTATAATTAATTTTTTCAAATCCTTTCTTTAAACCTGACGTCCCAAATTCTCGAATTATAGAATTTTTCATCCATTCAATGTCTTGCGAATATCTATTTTTGTTAAGCCTGTCTTCTTCAATTAACCATTTCCACCTATTTTCAATATCTTTTTCAAGAGAATTAAGACCAATATTCTTATGTGAAGAAGTCAAAATTATTTTAATGTCCCATTCATTTTTATCTTTAAAATAAACACTACTTCCTGATAAATCAGAGAAAGTTTGATTTGAAAGTTTTTCCATATCACACTTTGTAACTAAAACTAGATCTGGGATTTCGAAAATACCTGACTTCATAAATTGAATTGCATCACCACTTCCGGGTTGAACGCATAAAATAACTGTATCCACAATATTTTTAATACTTGTTTCTGATTGACCAACGCCAACGGTTTCAATAATTAAAAAATCAAATTTAGACCTCATTACTACCATTGTTGGATACGTCAACTCTGAAACACCTCCTAAATAATCTTTGGCAGCCATTGATCTCACATAAACTCCACTATCATTCGGGTCTAATTGAAATCTAGTCCTATCACCTAACAATGCACCACCAGATTTTGAAGAAGAGGGATCTATGGCTATTACTCCTACTGTTTTTTTATTTTTCCTTATAATACTTATTAATTTATCTATAAGTGAGGACTTTCCAGCTCCAGGAGGTCCTGTGATTCCTAGAACGTGTGACTTTGGTTTAGAATGAAGGTTATCTAATAATTTTATATTTTCTAAAGAGTCTCCATGGACCTCAATTTTTTCAAGAATATTAGAAAGTTCAATTTTTTTTTTTAAATTAATCATCAATTTGCAAAATAGAAAAATTATAAAAAGAGCTTAAAACATTTTTACACTCAGACAAAAGCAACTTCCTATTAATTCTTAATGTATTCTCTTCAGCATTAACTTTGATGTTATCTAAAAAGTCATTAATTGCATATGATATTTTTTCATAAAAATCTTCATCAATTCTTAAATGGCTAATTTCTTTATTACTTTTGAAATTTTTAATAATTTCATACAACATAATCTCCTCTTTTTTTTTCAAAAGAGAATGATCAACCTCCTGATAATCATGCTTATTATCAGAGATAGAATTAAGTCTTTTAAATGCCTTCATGAAATTTTTACCTTTTTCAGTACTTAAAAATTTAGTTAAATTCTTTATTTTGGTTAAAATAAAGTAAGGATTGAAGCTTTTTGAATTTAAACAGGACTTTATGACTTCAGCTTTATAACCTTCATCCACAAAAAAAACCTCAATCCTTTTATTCAAAAAGTTTGTAATTAGTTCGATATTATCAATACTCTGAATTTTCTGTTCCAAATTAAATTTTTTAGAGCAACTAAAAATTTGGAAAAGGTCTAAGTCTAATTTATTTTCAGATAAAATTTTAATTATCGAAATTGATATTCTCCTTATTCCAAAGGGATCTCCTGATCCAGAAATTTTTTTTTTGGATGAAAAGAAACAAAAAATACTATCGATCTTCTGAGCTAAAGATAAAATAATAGATAAATCAACTTCTTTTCTTATTATTGAAATCTTGTATTGGTCAGAAAAAGCATCTTGAACATCTTTTGGAAATCCAATTTTTTTTGCATAAAATCCACCTGCTAATCCTTGCAATGAAGGATATTCCTTTACAACCTCTGAGGTTAAATCAATATTAGAGTAAATTAAGTACTGACTAAATTTTTCGATATTATAATCTAATTTTCCAGCAATAATCTCCGATAATTTTTTAATTCTCAATGATCTTTGATAAAGACTACCAAGGTTTTCATAATAAATTATTGAGGAGAGACTTTTAAGTCTTTCGTTAGGTTTAACTTTAAGGTCTTCTTTAATAAAAAATTCAGCGTCTGCAAATCTAGCTTTCAGAACATTTAGGTTGCCTTCAATTAAATTTTTTTTTTTGGATTTTTCTTTATTAGATACAAAAGCAAAAAAATTACTTAAATCTCCATTTTTTTTTTTAAAACAAAAGTTGTCTTGTTTTTCAGTTATTATCTTTTCTAAAATAAATTCAGGTATTTTAAAATATTTCTCATCAAAAATTCCAAAAAAAACATTGGCATGCTCAACAGAATTTGAAATCCTTTCAACTATAGTCTCTTCAAAACCAAATTTTAAATTATTATCTCCACAAAATTCTTCTAAGTTTTTTAAGATTATTTTTTTCCTCTCTTTAGGGTCTAATGTAACATATATTTTTTTTAATTGTTTCTTGTAAGTATTAGGGTCAAGGCATTTAATTTTTTTTTTTGAATAGTGATAATTTCCATAAGTAAAAAAATTAGAATAAATACCTGCGAACTGAAAAACTAATTTTTTATTTTCAAATATTCCCAAAATACTCTTTATCGGTCTACTCCATTTTTGGTCATTGTATGCCCATCTCATTGATTTTTTCCATTTAATTGTAGAGAGAATTAACGGAATTTCTGAATTAAAAATGTCTCGTAATTTTTTATGTCTTACTTTTTTTAAATAAAAATAATATTCTTTATCTTTTATTTTTTTTTTGATTAGTTTTTTTACATCACTTATATCATTAGATTTAAGAAAACCTGTTATCGCTCTATCATCAGCTTCTACACTAGGACCTCTAATTTCAATCGTATTATTTTTTTCATTTCTTGATATTTTATTTATTATAATTGAAATCCTTCTTGATGTTGAAAAGGTTTCAATTGAAGAAAAACTTATCTTCTTGTGTGTAAATAGGTCTAAAAAGGATTTATAAAGTTGTTTTTCTCCAAGAATTTGTGCCGAACTTGGTAACTCTTCACCATAAATTTCTAACAATAAGTCACTCATTTTTATCTAAAATTAAATTACAGCATTTTTGAACTAAAGATCTGATTTTTAAAATATATGATTGCCTTTCTGTAACAGATATTAGTCCTCTAGCATCTAGGAGGTTAAAAGTATGACTAGCTTTAATACAAAGCTCATAAGCAGGTAATGGTAAATTATTTTTAATTAAATCCTCACATCCTTTGTCAAAAGCAGAGAATGAATTTAACAAAAAGTTTTTTTGAGCATATGTAAAATTAAAGGCAGACATCTGCTCTTCATTTTTTTTAAATATATCGCCGTAAGTTATGCCAGATTTATCCCATATTATGTCAAAAATATTATCAACTTTTTGAACAAACATTGCTAATCTCTCTAATCCGTAAGTTAGTTCAAGAGAAACCGGCTTACAATCAATTCCTCCAATCTGTTGAAAGTATGTAAATTGGCTTATTTCCATCCCATTGCACTGTATCTCCCAGCCGAGACCAGCAGCACCGAGGGTAGGACTTTCCCAATCATCTTCAATAAACTTTATGTCATTTATGTGGTGATTTATACCAACTTTAGACAAACTTTCTAAGTAAATTTCTTGCGAATCTATTGGGTTCGGTTTGATAATTACCTGAAGCTGATAGTAATGTTGTAATCTGTTGGGATTTTTACCATATCTACCATCTGAAGGTCGTCTACAAGGCTGAACAAAAACAGATTTCCATTTTTTATTTCCCAGGCTTTTTAGTGCAGTATGAGGATGAAAGGTTGCTGCCCCCATCTCCATATCATAGGGCTGTGTCAGTAAACAACCTTTGCTTACCCAAAATTTTTGAAGGTTAAAAATTATTTCTTGGAACGATAACATTTTATATTAATAATTTCTTTCTACTATAATATTAAAATAACACTATATTAAACAATAATAACTTTTAAATTGAATGTGAAATTTGTACTAGACCTAAAAGTAAATGGGAATTATTAAACTAAAAAATTTTAAAGAAAATAATTCTTTTGAAGTTTTTAATGATTGGCTTCAAAAAGATTTAAATCAAGTTAACAAAATTATTCTTGAGACATTAGAAACAGACTCGACTCTAATCACCGAACTATCAAGCTACATAATTGGAGCTGGCGGAAAAAGAATAAGACCCTTGTTAACACTAGCAACTGCAAAATTATGTCAATACTCTGGAAATAGGCATTTGAATCTGGCATCTGTGATTGAATTTATTCATACTGCCACACTTTTGCATGATGATGTAGTGGATGGAAGTAAAAAAAGACGCGGAAAGAAAACTGCTAATTTCGTTTGGGGAAATAAATCAAGTATTTTAGTAGGAGACTTTTTACTAAGTAAAGCTTTTAAGATTTTGATAAATGACGGCTCACTAAAATGTATCGATATAATCTCAAATGTTTCTGAAAAAATTTCTTTTGGAGAAGTTAAGCAATTGATGTCAGTAGGAAAATTAAACATTAGTGAGTCCGACTATTTGGAAATTATTGGTTATAAAACCGCAGAACTTTTTTCTGCAGCTTGTCAATTAAGTTCAGAAATAAGCGAAATTAATGAAATCAAAAAAAAATCTTTAAAAGACTTTGGTTATTTTCTAGGTATATCTTATCAAATTATTGATGATACTTTAGATTATTTTTCTGAAGAAAAAATTTCTGGAAAAGAAATCGGTAATGACCTCAAAGAAAATAAAATGACTCTTCCTTTAATCTTATGTTTTAAAAGAGGAAACAAAAAAGAAAAAAATCTCATTCAACATATGATTGAAAATAAAAAATTGAATGACTCAGACTTCAAATGGGTTACTGAAAAAATGAAAAAATACGACGTTTTGAATGATTGTCTTCAAAAAGCCAAACATTTTTCAGTTATGTCCAAAGATTCCCTTGGACCATTCCCAGATAATGAAGAAAAGCAAAGACTTATAAATTTAGTGAACTTTCTAATTAATAGAAAAAACTAATTATGGAATACTTTTTGCAAAGCTCTGAAATGCAAAAACTAAAAATAAGAGTAAAAGATCGTTATATTGCAATTAAAATGATGGAATTTATTGCCAATAACTACCTTATTTTATCATTATTTTTAATTTTTCTTTTAATTTTCATTTAATATTTTTTTATTTTCATTAATTTATTCATTATGGATGAATTAAATAAGTTTTCAAAAAGATTTAAAAGATATGCTGATTTAGGTACCTCTGCTGGATCTCTTGCTATTAACTTTCTTGGATCTAAAATTTTTAATTCTAGAGATGGAAAAAATGCAGAAGATTTGTCAAGAATTTTAGGAAATCTAAAGGGGCCTATAATGAAAATTGCCCAACTATTATCAACAGTTCCAGATCTTCTTCCAGAGGAATATACAAAGGAACTTACAAAGCTTCAATCAAGTGCTCCTCCTATGGGATGGAACTTTGTAAAAAGAAGAATGAAAAATGAATTAGGGGATAAATGGCTAGATTTCTTTGACTCATTTGAAAAGGAACCTTTTGCTGCAGCATCACTTGGTCAAGTTCACAAAGCCTCATTTAAAGGTAATGAAGTTGTTTGTAAATTACAGTACCCTGATATGTTGTCTATAGTTGAGGCTGATATTGGACAATTAAAACTACTATTTTCAATTTATAAAAAAATAGATCCAACTATAGACACATCCGAAATACAAAAGGAAATTTCGTCAAGAGTTCGAGAAGAACTTGATTATTCTTTAGAACAAAAACATATGGAACTTTTTAGCTTCATTTTTGAAAAAAATAAAAAAATTCACATCCCTTATGTTTTTAATGAAATTTCAACTAAAAGACTTCTAAGTATGAATTATCTTGAAGGAAAAAAATTACTTGAGTTTAAAAAAGAATCAAAAAATAGCAGAAAAGAGCTTGCCAAAAACATGTTTAATGCTTGGTATTATCCTTTTTATAATTATGGAGTTATTCATGGTGATCCTCACTTGGGAAATTATTCTGCTAATAAGAAATTTGAGATAAATTTACTTGACTTTGGATGTATAAGAATTTTTAAGCCATCTTTTGTTGAAGGAGTCATAAATTTATATCATGCAATAATGTATAATGATGAGGATTTAGCAGTTAACGCCTATAAAAGCTGGGGCTTTGAGAATATAAGTAAAGAATTAATTGAAATATTAAATATTTGGGCAAAGTTTTTGTATTCTCCACTTTTAGAAGATAAAGTCAGAAAAATGCAAGAAACTAATTCGACAGCTTATGGAGCGGAAGCAGCTAATAAAGTGCATAGAGAGTTAAAAAAAATTGGTGGAGTTAAACCACCAAGAGAATTTGTTTTTATGGATAGAGCTGCCATAGGTCTGGGTTCAGTTTTCCTTCATCTTAATGCTGAACTAAATTGGTATAAAATATTTAATGAACTTATTGATAATTTCACAGTCAAACAAATGAAGGAACGTCAAAAATTAGCTTTAAAAACAGCTAAATTGGAAGAAAACTACTAACTTTTTGTTGAAAATTTTCAGCCGTTGACAGTAGTTTATCTAATTCAGCCATGGTTTTTGACAGATCTTCTGTATTATCAGATAGCCAAGTTTTAAAGGTAATAGAATAAATTAAAAATAAAAAGTTTTTTTTCAAAACGTCGAAAGCATAATTATTATAGGAATTTGACAATTCAAGAAAAAAATCCATAGTGTTCATTACGTTTTTAGTAATTATTGAAATCAATAGTGGCTTATTTTTAGAAGCATCTAAAACTTTTGCGAGTGAGCCTTTAAATTCTTCCATTTCATCAAATCTCATCATTATTAATTCAAAGAGAATATCTTTTTTTGAAGAATCTTTAAAATCTTCGATTCTTAATTTTGACTCAACGTTATTGTCTATCATTATTGAAAACTTATCTACAATAGAATATTTACATTTAAAATAAATTTTTAGTTCATTCAGGGGGATATTTTCTAAAGTTGAAAGTTTTTCAATAGAAAATTCATCCCATCCAATATCATTGATTAGATTAAACCCTTTCTTGATATAATTTTTTTCTATTTCTGTTGAATTATTCATTGATTTTCAAGTTGTTTTTAAAATATATATATATATTCTCAAAGTTGTAAATAATAAAATTGAGTATTAAAAATATGGAAAAAAAAACTCTTCTTATCTCATTATTTGGACTGTCTCTTTTATTCTCTGGCGCTTTAGCAGGCGATGCAAAAAATGGAAAGAAAGTTTTTAAAAAATGTGCAGCTTGTCATAATGTAGCAAGCGAGGCAAAACACAAAACAGGTCCAAAATTATGGAATATTGTTGGAACTAAAGCTGGTGTACAGGATGGTTACAGATATTCTGATTGGTTAAAATCTTCTGAGATTGAATGGAATGATAAAACGTTAGCAGCTTGGATTGGTACAAATAAAGAAAAAGTAGCATATTTCGGTAAAGATGTTAGGAAGAGCAGGATGATATTTGCTGGTCTCAGAAAAAAAGAACAAATTGTAGATTTAATTGCTTATCTAAAGACTTTAAGATAATTTTTAATTGATGAAAATTGAGGAAATAGAAAGTTTTATAGGAAAAGTCCCTGATTTTCCTAAACCAGGTATTCTTTTTTACGATATTTCTACCCTCATTGTTAATAAAGAAGCCTTCGCCGCGTCTTTAGACCATTTTGAAAAACTATTTACTGAATTTAAGTTTGATACCATAGCAGCAATTGATGCTAGAGGGTTTATTTTTGGATCAGCTCTAGCTTACAAACTTAACCTTGGAATAATGATGATTAGAAAAAAAAATAAACTACCAGGCAATAAAATATCTTTTGATTATGATTTAGAATATGGAAAAGATACTCTTGAACTAAATGTTAACATTAAAAATAAACAATTCTTATTAATAGACGATCTCTTAGCAACAGGTGGAACAGCAAGTGCAGCAATAAAGTTAATTGAAAAAGCAGGTGGAAAAGTTTCTTGTTTTGGGTCATTAATAGAACTATCTTTTTTAAATGGACGAAATAAACTTTCTGTTCCTATACAAACTCTTATTAAGTATTAATTATGACAAAAGCACATAAACTTTTTCTAAAGTGGTTACTACAGTTTAATCTTATTTTTTTTTTCATCTTCTTTGCATTTGATCAAGGTTTAATTTTTAAGATTCTTTCCTCAGATAAAAGCTATATTACAAGCTTAATACTATTAATTTTCATTCTTGTTAGTGGGCACTGCGCTTTCTATACCTTTAAAGTTTCCCAAGAACTTAATAAAGCGCATGTTATAAAAAAAAGCCTGTTAAATGAAAATGTTAAATTAAAAATTATTGATCAAAGCCTAATTCTCACTTCAAAAGGAGAAATCTCCGGAGGTATTGTTTGTGATTATTTCAAAGATTTAATTGGACTTAAAAAAAGTGGAGCATCTTCGCATGTTCAAATTCTTGATACATATGTAAAAAAAGCTAATGGATTTTTTGAGTTTGGTTGGTTTTGTTCGGACATTATGCTCAAACTAGGTTTGATAGGAACAGTAATTGGTTTCATTATAATGCTTAGTTCTTTAGCTGACATCACAACTTTTGATGTAACCCTCCTTCAAGGCGTTCTCACAACAATGGGAAGCGGAATGGGTGTAGCACTTTATACTACACTTTCAGCACTCGTCACTGGAGTTTTAATTGCAATTCAATATTATAATTTAGAATCTGGCTGTGAGGAACTTTTTTCAGTTCTCAATCAAATTTCAGAAGTAAGTATCGACAGTAGTATGTAATATGTCTTATTCTGGAAGAAGATTAAGGGCTGACCCTTTCACGGATTTATTGTTTAATGTATTGTTATCTTTTACACTATTGATGTTTCTTGCCATAATTTTCATGAACCCTATTCCTAAAACTGGTGTTATTAACCCAAAAGCAGAATACATCATAACAGTAAGCTGGGCTGATAATAACCCAGATGATATCGATACTTATGTTCAAAACCCAACAGGCGGGCTGGTTTGGTTCAGAAGTAAAGAATCTGAGTTTGTTCACTTAGATAGAGATGACAGAGGTTTACTAAACGATACAATTACGGTAAATGGCGAAGAAATCCAAAACCCGCTTAATCAGGAGGTAGTAACATTACGTGCTGTTGTTCCAGGAGAGTATATCGTGAATATACATTACTATGCTACAAAGACAAATCAACCTATCGATGTTAATGTAAAAGTTGAAAAGGTTAACCCTCAACTGGAGGTAATTTATTATGGAACAATTAATTTAGAAAAAAAAGGTGTAGAAAAAACTGCAACAAGATTTAATATAACACAGGATGGAATAGTTAATGTGACAGGTAACCTATTCAAGAAACTTGTACCGGAGAATTGAGTCAAATGAGCACAGAAGTCTTTTTTATTATTATATGTTATGTTTTTATTGGTTTTTTACTTATCTTATTTAACCTTAGAACAACTTATCATTGGATTATTAAATCATCACTAATAATTTTAACTTTAATCTTTTACATATTTACATATAAATCATTTACAAATTTAGTAGGTTGGCCCACTAGCGCATCTCTTCCTGAGAGGTTTAGACTTATATCAGCACAGATATACGAGCCGAGCGCATTACTTAATACAGAAGGTGCAATTTATCTTTGGGTGACTAATATGGATGATCTAGCTGGGCTTGGGGTACCGAGGTCATTTAAAATAAATTACAATAAAGAATTACATGAAAAAGTTTCAAAATCATTAGTCAATTTGAAAAATGGTGTGCCTCAAATGGGAGAAAATTTAGATGACGAAAAAAAAGGTATAATTTCAAGTCTTCTGAAAAAAGAAAAAATTACTGCTGTCAGCACAGCATTAAACTTTTTTGATATGCCTAACCAATTACTACCTGAAAAATAATGCGTTTTTTAGTAATAATTTTTTTCATAATTTCTTGTTCTGAAAATTCTTCACAATACTTTCCCTTAGATAAAGTTAAAACATGGTCTTATAGTGTAGAAATAATCCCTGAGGTTGAAAATAAGGCCTTATACAAAAAAACTCACCTATCAATGGGCGAAATAAAACTATCATTAAACGAAGAAAACAAAAAACTTTTTCCTATTTTAAGAGAAGACGGAACAACACTTTATTATGAATTTCTAGAAGATGGTATTTATAGAGTTGGAAAAAAGTTTCTTAAAGAAAAAAAAATAACCACAGAGAACAAAAGAATGGTTCTACCTATTCCATTAACCCTTGAAAAAACATGGAATGTTGATAGCGAAACTTATTTAATTTTAAGAAAGTACCCATATTATGACTATAGAGCCACAACCAATTTTAAGCTTAACTATAAAGTTGCTTCAATGAAAGAAACAGTCAACACACCCTCTGGTACATTTAAAGATTGTATATTAATTATTGGTAATGGAGAAACAAACTTCATTGGAAACAATGAAATAGGGTCTATTGGTATAAAAATTTACTCAAAAGAATGGTATTCAAAAGCAATTGGTTTAATTAAAATGGAAAGAATTGAAGAAACTGATACAGATTTATTTGGAACAACAAAAATGGTTCAACTTCTTGAAAGTTACCAAAAGTTTTAAATGAACTTTTTAAATGTATTAATAACTTCAGTAGTTGTTTTTTTTTTGCTACACATCGGTAAATTCATTTTTATACCTCTTTTTTTTTCATTATTTTTTTACGTTATTTTAAATTCCATATCAAATGATTTAATTTATGTGTCAAATAAAATAAACATAAAAATTAATGAATCATTAGCTCATTTTATGTTGTTTTCAATTTTAATTTTTTTTGTTTATTTTTTATTTAAAATTTTAAAAGTCAATGTTACCAACGTTATCGAAAATATAGATCTATACCAAGATAACTTAAATCAACTTTTATTTTATTTTTCAAAAACCCCATTAGAAAATCTTTTCAATGAATTAATAATTTTGAAAAACTTTAATTTAATGAATATTTTCACTTATTTGTTAAATATCATAACGAACTTTGCCGGAAATTTTTCAATGATTTTTTTTTTACTAATTTTTTTAGTGATTGAAAAAAAATTTTTAAAGCTCAAGGTCACTAAAATAATTAAAAAAAAAAATAAACTTAAAGTTTTCTCAAATATTAACAATGACATATATAATTATTTTAGAATAAAATCTTTTACTAGCTTTCTAACTGGTATTTTTACTTTTGTTATTTTAATTCTTTTTAATAGTGACTTAGCTATTGCTTTTGGTATTCTTTCTTTTTTCCTTAATTTTATTCCATATATAGGATCCCTAACATCCATAATGTTACCAGTAATATTCTCCATAGTAGAAAATTTCAATTTCATTTACTCAATAATAATCTTAGTACTACTTTTTCTGGTACATATATTAATCGGAAATTTTCTTGAAAATAAATTAATGGGTAAAGCACTTAATATAAGTCCAATGGTTCTTTTAATTTTCTTATCAATCATGGGAAAACTTTGGGGAATCTCTGGTATGTTTTTGAGTGTTCCGATAATAGTTGTTTTAATTATCATTCTTAACAACTTCGAACAGACTAAGAATATTGCTATACTTTTATCTGAAAAAGGAAATCTTAAATAAAAGTTTTAAAAATTCGTTTTTAATCTTCTATCCATTGATAGAATCAAACCAAAACCAATGAAATAAGTAATCATTGAAGATCCACCATACGAAACCAGAGGAAGAGGAAGTCCAACAACTGGAAGAAGTCCTATAACCATTGACATATTTATCATTGCTGCAAAAAAGAAATTGGAAATCAAACCATATGCAAGGACTCTATTGAAAAAGTCACGATTAAATTTATTAGCTATATTATAGGTTATTGAAGTAATAATGATAATTAACCCAACCACTGACAGTGTTCCCAAAAATCCAAATTCTTCTCCTAACATCGAAAAAATAAAATCCGTATGCTTTTCAGGTAAAAAGTCAAGATGAGATTGTGTTCCTTTCATCCAACCTTTCCCAAAGACTCCACCAGATCCTATTGCAATTTGAGATTGTATAATATGATAACCTGAGCCAAGAGGATCATTTTCAGGATTAAAAAGTGTTAGAATTCTTTGTTTTTGATAATTCTTTAAAAGAGACCACAAATAGGGCGCTATCATTAACATTACAAATCCTATTGAAGCAAAAAATTTCCAACTTAAGCCAGCAATAAAAAAAATCAAAAAACAAATAAAAAGTATAATAGCTGCTGTACCCAAATCGGGTTGTCTTAAAATTAGTCCTACAGGTAAAAGTACAATAATAATCGGTAGGACAAGAAAAAAATAATCACTAGGATCTTTAATTTTTTTTTCGTCGAAAAATTTTGCTAACGATAAAATAATACAAATTTTCATAAACTCAGACGGTTGAAAATAAAAGCCTGATAATTCAATCCACCTTCTTGAGCCCTTACCTATATGACCATAAAAAGATGCCCAAATCAGTAAAAGTAAAAAAATTAAATAAAAATAGAAAGCATTCTTTTTCCAAAAATCTATATCTATGAGTGAAATTATAATCATAATTGTTAAACCAAAAAAAACTTTAACAATGTGATTAAAAAAAATATTTATTTCCATTGCTGATGTAGCGCTGTAAATCATCACAATTCCAACAAATGATAAAAAGCTGACTAAAAAAAAATAAAGCCAATTTAAATTTTTTAATTTTAAGAAAATTTCATTCATTAGGTTTTCAAAAAATTTTTTAGAGAAAATTTCATTACTTTTTTGGCTATCGGTGCAGCTACTTTTGATCCACTCCCCATATGTTCTGCAACAACGGTTATTGCAAATTTTGGATTATTGTAAGGGGCAAAACCCGTAAAAATTGAATGATCTCTGAGTTTATAAACAATTTCCTCATTTTTTAAAACACCCAACTCTCTTTCTTCTTTTGAAATTTTTCTCACCTGTGAGGTTCCGGTTTTACCAACCAATTTATATTTTCCAGATATCCTCGAAGAATATGCTGTACCTTCATATTCATTAACTACTGAATACATGGCATTTCTTACAAAGGCTAAATTCTTCTCAGAAACCTGAGTATTTTCAAAAATATGATCTGTGCTATATAAAATTTTGGGCTTAATTTTTTTTCCACTTGCTAAAATCGCCGTCATATTAGTTATTTGTAACGGTGTAGCCAACATAAATCCTTGACCAATTACTGTGATTAAAGTTTCACCTTTTTGCCATCTTTCGCCTTTATTTTTTTTCTTCCACTTTCTGTTGGGCATTATTCCAATTAGCTCATTTGGAATATCAACTTTCGTTGAAACACCTAAGGAGAAATTTTTAGAAAATTCAGACAAAGAGTCAACTTTAATCAACTTGGCAAGATTATAAAAATAGCAATCACAAGATTTTTTAATTGCCCCCTTTAAGTCAATTAAGCCATGCCCACCTTCTTTCCAACAATGAAACTTTCTATTACCAAATTCCGTAAAACCTGAGCAAAAATATTTTGTATTGGGATTAAAATTTAAATGTTCCAATACATACAAAGCTGTGATCAATTTAAATGTCGATCCAGGCGCATATAGGCCAGCAATACACCTATTTAGAAGTGGTTTTGATTCATCATTAACAAGTAATTTCCATTTTTTAGCAGTAACTCCATTACTGAATTCATTATTATTAAATGAAGGGGTTGAAAGAAGACAATTAACTCCTCCATTTTCACAATCAATCATAACAACAGCCCCATTAATATCTTTCAACAAGGAATAAGCATATTCTTGAATTGTAGCAATAAGATGAGTTTTTAAATTTTCTCCAGGAATAGCAATTTTTTTATTTAATTCTTTTTTAATTCTTCCCTTTGAGTTTGTCTCAAGTTTGATCCATCCATCTTTACCTAATAACTTTTTATCAAATAATTTCTCAATTCCTGAAATACCAAACTTTAGATTATTAAGTTTTTTATTCTTTAAATCTTTTCTATAACCAACATATCCTATCACATGCGAAAAAATAAAATTATTTTTATAAGATCTTGCCCTTTCTTGGTTAATAATTAAAAAAGGGAAATTATTAGAAATTAATTCAAACCTCTCAAGTTGACTCCAATCTAAGTTCTTTTTCATAATTATAAAATCGGACAAATCTTTATTTTTAATATTTTCTTTTAAATCTACTAAGTCTTGTTCAGAAAATTTAATTACATTATTAAGGCTAGATATATAATTGTTAATAAGATCTGCTTTTTCTCTAAAAATATTAAGCTGAAAATCTGCTCTATTTAAAGCAATAGGTTTATTATAAAGATCGTAAATTATACCTCTCTCAGGATAGAGAATTTTTACTTTTATTCTGTTTAAATCAGATAATTTTCCATACTTTAATTTATCAAGAATTTGAAGGTGATATAATTTCCCAAAAACAATTAAAGTGAACAAAGTTTTTAAGCTACCCAAAACAAAAGACCTTTTACGCAGTAATTGAGAATTATCTTTCCTATCGATCATTTAATCTTCCAAACATTACGCTCAATTTTTGTACTAAAGAATAAAAAAGTGGGAACAAAATTATAGATAAAATAACACTAATGAAGTTTTTATAGATCACATAAGAAAAATCCTCTAATAAAAAATTAATCAAAAATAGACTCATAAAATAAAAGATTAGAATAATTGAAAACTTTATCCAAATATTATTTAAATAATTTGCAGCTATAAATCCGACATTATTATTACTCAAGTGATACATTACCAAAAAAAAGAAAGGGGTAATTCCAACAATCCCATCCTTGAGAAAGTCATAGAATAACCCAAAAAAAAGAAGCCATAGAGGCCTAAACCTGTCACTATCATGCTGAATCCAAGAATAAATAATTGTGAATGTCATCAGAGGTTTTACTAATTCATTATCAAAAAAATAAATCGGCGCTGCTTCTAAATATATAAAAAATATGACAAAAACAAATGGAAATAACTTAATTAAAATTCTACTAATCATTACTTTATTTCATTACTCCATAATATTCTTAAAATCAAAAATCAAAACATTAACATAAATAGAGTCAGAAACTTTAGCAAACGGCTCTATATAAACATCGTCTAGTGTTTTGATAACTTTCCCAACTGATATTCCTTTTTGGAAATAACCCGCTGCACTTGTTGTTAAAAGTAATTCTCCATGTTCTAATTCAAATGGTTTTTCCATATGTTTTAAAAAAAGTTTTTTTTCTCCCCCTTTAACAAAAAATGATTTTTTCGTATTTTTAGATATAACTGGAATAACAGAGTCTTCATCCAAGATAGAGAGGATCTTAGAGGAGTATTTTCCTAGCTCAGAAACTCTACCAATCATACCATATTCATTAAAAACTATATCGTTAATTTTCAAACCATCTATTTCTCCTACATCTATAAAAAATGTCAAATCATTACTTCTGTAAGGGTTAATTAAGATTCTAGATGTAATCTTTCTGGCATAATCTTTATTATCAACATCAAGTAGTTTTTTAAGTCTAAAATTTTCAATTTCATAAGAGTCACTTAGCATTAATTTTTCTCTCAAATCTTTGTTTTCAAGAGCAAGTTCCTTGTTAGATTGTTTCAAGTTAGTTAAATCATTTAAGTAATGAAAAGAATTATTAATATATTCAAAAGGTAACGTAATTATTTTCAAACCAGGCTCACTAAATGAAATTACGTAGTATTTTACGCCTATGAAAAAATTATTTTTTTGATTGGATGAAAAAAAAAAAAAAAATACAAACCAACAGACAAAAAAACATCTCTAGACCATAAGAATTAATAAGGTTTGATTTAAAACTTCTTGATGAAAAAGTGGCTCTACGGGCCATTTTAATAGCTACTAGTCAGAACAGATTTTAGTGATTGAAGGTTTTCAGCACATTTACCAGTTCCTTGTACAACGCAACTTAGTGGATCGTCGGCGATTGTGACTGGCAAACCTGTAGAATCTCTAATAACTTGATCTAAGTCACCTAAAAGAGACCCACCACCAGTTAAAACTATCCCTTTATCAACAATATCTGCAGCTAACTCTGGATCAGAATTTTCTAGAGTATTTTTTACTGCCTCGATAATTGCCAAAACAGGCTCTTGAAGTGCCTCTGCGATTTGCCTTTGATTGATCACAACTTCCTTTGGCACTCCTTTAAGTAGGTCTCTTCCTTTAATATGAAGAACTTTTCCATCACCCGATGAGGGCGGTGCTGCTACGCCAATTGCTTTTTTTATTCTCTCTGCGCTACTTTCACCTACCAATAAATTATGAGACCTTCTTATATAATTTATTATAGCCGTATCCATAGCATCTCCCCCGACTCTTACAGAATGCGCATGGACTATACCTCCTAATGCCAACAATGCCACTTCAGTTGTACCTCCACCTATGTCAACAACCATTGACCCTGAAGGCTCAGTCACTGGAAGACCAGCACCAAGTGCAGCTGCCATCGGCTCATCAACAAGGTAGACCTTTCTAGCTCCAGCAGCGGCAGCAGAACCTTCAATTGCTCTTCTTTCAACAGAGGTAGCGCCTGATGGAACGCAAACCACTATAACAGGACTAAAAAAACTACTGTTATTGTGAGCTTTTTTTATAAAATGTTTAATCATCTCTTCAGCGACATCAAAGTCTGCAATAACACCGTCTCTCATTGGTCTGATCGCAATTATATTACCTGGTGTTCTCCCTAACATTGTTTTTGCCTCTTGTCCGACAGCTAAAACTTTAGGTTTGGAGTCTTTTTTATCATTTGATAGTGCAACAACTGATGGTTCATTAAGAACTATTCCTTTTCCCTTAACATAAATTAGGGTATTAGCTGTACCAAGGTCTATGGCTATATCTTGTGAAAAAAAAGAAAAAAAGTTTCTCATAAACTATTACAAACTATTACATTTATTAAAAAAATCAATTTAATTATATAACATGTTTATCAATGGTACCATTTGAAGAATTTAAAATCTTTTTTGAATCTTTAACCTTATTTTTTTTGTTAATCAATTTGTTTAGACCGTCAATATAGGCTTTACCCGAAGCCACAATAGTATCTATATCATTACCAACTCCTAAAACACTTATACCATCTTCTTCCAACCTAACGCTTACTTCAGCTTGCGCATCAGTACCCTTGGTAATTGCATTAACTTGGTATACAACTAAATGAGCTTTAGTTGTAATAATATTTTTAATGGCTTTGAACACTGCATCTATTGGTCCAGTGCCATTTGACTCTGTGGTAAGTGTCTTATTTAAATATTTTAGTTTTACATGTGCTGATGACTTTTGATGCGAACCACATTTAATAGATATGTCTAAAAGATCTATGTATTTGACTTTTGATATAGATTGCTCTTCATCAGCTAAGGCAAGTAAATCTTCCTCAAAAACCTGCTTTTTTTTATCTGCAAGTTCTTTAAATTTTTTAAATAATAAGTTTATTTTATTTTCATTAAATTGATAACCGAGCTCGTTTAATTTAACTTTAAAGGCATGTCTTCCAGAATGCTTACCTAAGACAAGTTCAGATGAAGACAAACCTATAGATTCAGGAGTCATTATTTCATAAGTATTAGTGTGTTTAAGCATACCATCTTGATGTATCCCTGATTCATGTGCAAAAGCATTTTTTCCAACAATTGCTTTATTAGGTTGAACAGAAAACCCAGTAATAGTCGAAACCAAATGAGAAATATTAGTTATCTTTTTTGTATCAACTTCACAATAATAAGGTAGGCTATCTTTTCGGGTTTTTAGACACATGACAATCTCTTCTAGTGCAGCATTACCTGCTCTTTCTCCAATACCATTTATAGTACACTCTACTTGTCTTGCTCCTCCAATAATAGCATTCAAGGAATTTGAAACTGCAAGACCTAAATCATTATGACAGTGAACAGAAATTATCGCTTTGTCAATATTAGCTACATTCTTCTTAATTTTTTTAATTAATTCTCCAAATTCACTTGGAATTGCATAACCAACGGTATCAGGAATATTTATTGTCGTAGCACCTGATGAAATAGCAACCTCAATTGATTTATATAAAAAGTCAAGTTCAGTTCTTGAGGCGTCCTCAGGTGACCATTCTATATCACTAGTATATTTAGCTGCTCTTTTAATACTTTTTTTAATTGCATCTATCACTTCGTTTCTATCCATTTTAAGTTTGTATTTCATATGCAAATCGCTGGTAGATATAAATGTATGTATTCGATTTTTTTTTGCTTGCTTTAAGGCTTTACCAGCTGAATCAATATCCTTATTATTTGCTCTAGCTAAGCCACAAACAACAGAATATTTGCATATTTTGGAAATCTTACTTACTGCCTCAAAGTCACCTTCAGAGGCATAAGGAAAACCAGCTTCGATAACATCAACTTTCATTGCATCCAAATTTCTTGCAATTAATAGTTTATCTTCTACAGACATTGATGCTCCTGCAGATTGCTCTCCATCTCTTAGGGTGGTATCAAAAACTATTATTTTTTCCATAGAGTAATGATATTAGTTTTTATTCTTGTTTACTAGTTTATTTGAAGTGATCCAAGGCATCATCGATCTCAGTTTTTGACCCACAATTTCAATTTTTTTCTCACTTTGAATTCTTTTTTCAGCCTTAAAGTTCAATTGACCGGACTTACACTCAAGAATCCAATCTCTTACAAATTTTCCAGTTTGTATCTCATCTAAAATTTTTTTCATTTCTTTTTTTACTTCAGTATTAATTACACGAGGACCCCTTGTTAGATCACCATATTCAGCCGTATTTGAGATCGAATATCTCATATTAGCTATCCCGCCCTCGTATATTAAATCAACAATTAATTTAACTTCATGTAGACACTCAAAATATGCCATTTCCGGTGAATAACCAGCTTCAACTAATGTTTCAAAACCTGATTGTATTAATGCCGTTAAACCACCACATAAAACGGCCTGCTCTCCAAATAAATCTGTTTCACACTCCTCTTTAAAAGTTGTCTGAATTATACCTGACCTACCTCCCCCAATTGCTGATGCATAAGAAAGACCAAGTTCAAGTGCATTACCAGATGCATCCTGATGAATTGCTAGCAAACAAGGTACTCCTGCACCGGTTAAATATTGTCCCCTGACTGTATGACCTGGTCCTTTGGGAGCAATCATAAACACATCCAAATCATCCCTAGGAACAATTAATTTAAAGTGGATTGATAAACCGTGAGCAAATAATAAAGAAGAATTTTTTTTTAAGTTTTTAAATAAAAAATCATTGTAAAGGTCCGCTTGCAACTCGTCGGGTACTAGTATCATGCAAACATCTGCTTTTTTTACAGCTTCCTTGACCTCTTCAACTACAAAACCGTCTTCCTCTGCTTTTTTTATTGAACTCGAACCTCTTCTAAGAGCAATCTTGATATTTTTAACACCACTATCCTTTAAATTTAAAGCATGGGCATGACCCTGACTTCCATAACCAATTATACAAATTTCTTTTTGTTTAATTAAATTTAGATCAGCATCGCTATCGTAATAAACCTTCATACTATTACCTTTCTATTTTTTTATATAATCAGTACCGGTTGCCATTGAGACAAGGCCAGACCTAGTTTGCTCAATTATTTTATGTGGCTTGAGAATACTCTTTATTTTTATTACTTCATCTGGTGAGCCAGTAAACTGAACAATCAACTCTAAATCATTCTCTTCTAAAATTTTAGCACCTAATCTTTCAAGTTTTTTTTTTAAATCAAATGTTTTTTTACTTTTTACATCCAATTTTATTAAAATCAACTCTTTTCCAATAAAGCTTTTAAGTTCCGTAATGTCTAATAAATTGTGGACAGGAATTAATTTTGCAAGCTGGGCTTTGATTTGATCTATAATTATTTTTGTTCCAGAAGTAACTACTGTTATTCTTGATAGAAATTTATGAGAATCAACTTCAGAAACTGACAAACTTTCTATGTTATAACCTCTTCCTGAAAAAAGACCCACAACTCTAGCTAACACACCAGGTTCGTTGTCAACCATAATTGACAATATATGCTTTAGGTCTTTTTTATTCATTTAAACCAAAACCATTCCATCTTCGGATATCTCACCATCAACTTTGTCATCGGGTCCTAATAGCATCTGATTATGAGTTGAACCAGACGGAATCATTGGAAAGCAATTTTCACTTGGGTCAACAATTATATCACAAATTACTGATCCTTTAATTTTAATCATTTCTTTAATCAAATCGTCAATTTCGCTAGGTTTTTCAGTTCGTAACCCGGTAGCACCAAATGACTCAGCTAGTTTTACAAAATCAGGTAAAGAGTCCATATAAGATTCAGATAATCTGTTTCCATGCAAGAGTTCCTGCCATTGTCTTACCATTCCCATGTAGTGATTATTTATAATAAAAACCTTAACAGGTAATCTGAATTGTTTAATTGTTGACATTTCTTGAATATTCATAAGGATTGATGCCTCTCCAGCAACATCAATTACCAAAGAGTTAGGATGTGCTATTTGTACTCCCATTGCTGCAGGAAGACCATAACCCATAGTTCCCAAACCACCCGATGTCATCCAATGCTTTGGTTTATTAAATGTTAGAAATTGTGCTGCCCACATTTGATGTTGCCCCACCTCTGTTGTAATATATGGATTATATTTTTTTGTAAGAAAATCCAACCTTTTAAGTGCGTGTTGTGGTTTAATTATTTTATCAGAGTTTTTAAATTTCAAAGAATCTTTAGATCTCCATTTATTTATTTGGGACCACCAATCTTTAATTTTATTTTTTTTAAAAATTATTTTTTTTTCTTCGATTTTTTTATTTATAATTTGAAGAATTTTTGATAAATCTCCTTGAACAGTTAAATCAACATTAACACTCTTATTAAAAGAAGATGCATCAATATCAAAATGAACTTTTTTTGATTTGGGTGAAAAACCTGATACTTTTCCTGTAATCCTATCGTCAAATCTTGCTCCAACACAAATCATTAGATCACAATTGTACATACTCATATTAGCTTCATAGGTTCCATGCATACCCAACATACCAACACACTGGTTGTCAGATGTAGGATAAGCTCCAAGACCCATTAACGTTTGAGTACAGGGAAAACCTGTTGATTTTATTAATTTAAAGAGATTTCTTGAAGCTATGTCACCTGAATTTATAACTCCCCCTCCAACATAAAAAATCGGTTTTTCTGACTTTTTCAATAATTCTATAAACTGATCAATCTGATTTATATTAGGCTTTAAATTTGGTTTATAATAAGAAATTATATTTGTATGCTTTTTCCCTTTATAAATTGCTTTAAATGTTTGTATGTCTTTTGGAATATCAACTAGAACAGGACCTGGTCTCCCATTTTTTGCTATAAAAAAAGCCGAGTGTATCACATTAGGTAAAGTAGAAACATCTTTTACAAGATAATTATGCTTTGTGCAGGGTCTAGTGATTCCAACAATATCAGCCTCTTGAAAGGCATCGTTTCCTATCATATGAGTGGGAACTTGACCAGAAATACAAACTAACGGAACTGAGTCCATCATTGCATCTGCTAATCCTGTTACAGTATTAGTAGCCCCTGGTCCAGAAGTAACCAGTACAACTCCAACCTTCCCCGTTGAACGTGCATACCCCTCTGCTGCGTGAACCGCAGCCTGTTCATGTCTTACAAGGATATGTCTTATCTTTTTTTGTTTGAATAACTCGTCATATATAGGAAGTACGGCTCCTCCGGGATAACCAAAAATAACATCAACTCGTTCTTCAATAAGAGTTTGAATTACAATTTCTGCTCCAGTAATTTTTTTCATAATAATTAAAGTAAACTAAAAAAAATAATTACTCAACTAGCCATAAATTAAAGTTTCAATTCCTTAAGAACGTATTGCTTAATTTTTGAACCTTCTATATGAATAGCTTCCTTAGCTCTGTTATTGAACCAAGTTAACTGCCTTTTTGCATATCTTCTTGTTTCTTGCATAAAGTCTAACTTTGTTTCTTCTAATGAATTAATCCCCTCTAAATATCTTATAATTTGACGCAACCCAATAGATTTATGAATTGGGTGTTCTAAGTTTTGTTTTATTTGTAAAAATTGTTTTACCTCATCTAAAACTCCAAGATCAATCATTTTCTCGCATCTTTGATTTATTCTTGAATAAAGTTTTTCTCTTTCAGTTTTAACGACAATATAAATAATTTTTTTAAAAACCTGACTTCTTTCGATTTTATACCACTCTGAAAAATTAGTTTCTGTTGACAGATTAACTTCCAAAGCTCTAACAATTCTTTGTGTATCATTCGGTGATAGTTTTTTGGAATACTCTTCATCAATTTTTTCTAACTCTTTATATAAATAATTAATTCCAAAATTTTTTAATAAAGTTGCGACTCTTTCTTTAACTTTTGAAGATATTTTTGGTACCTCTGAAATATTATTAATAATAGAGTCTATATAAAGCCCGGTTCCTCCGACAAAAATTGGAATTTTGTTCTTTTTATTTTTTATAATCGACAAAGCCTTTTTTTGCCAACTACCAACATTGCACTTTTTTGGGTATTTTATATAACTAAATAAATTACATTCATGTTTTTTTTGGAACTTTTTGATGGGTTTATTAGTTAATATTTCTAGTTGATCATATACCTGCATACTGTCACTGTTAACAATAAAACTAGGAAATTTTGATTGAAGATCGAAGGCTATCTCTGTTTTATGAGAAGCGGTTGGACCACCGATAAAAATTGCTAAGGGAAACAAAAGTTACTTTAATTTAAGAATTATAAATCTAGAAAAATTGTTTTCAAAAACCTGAATGAGAGCTGCATCAGCACCTTTCTTTTTCATATCGTCAAGTAGTTTTTTTACTTCTGAGGGGTTTTGAACATTTTTTTGAGATATTTGCGATATAACGGTACCAACATTTAACCCAGCCTTAGAAGCAAACGAATCTCTTTTGACAGCTGTAACAACAACGCCACTTACATTTTTTGGTATGTTATACGATGTTCTTGTTTCAGAGTTTAAGCCTTTCATCCTAATTCCAATATCATCCAATTCAACTTCATTTACCTCTGTCTCATCATCCTTCTTTTTTTCATTTTTTACAGTTTCATCAAACTTTTCACGCTCACCTAGTTTAACAGTAAAGCTTTTAATTTTTTTATTTCTCCAAACTTTAACTTCCACTTTACTTTCAACAGCTGATTCAGCAACAGACCTTTGTAAAGACTTAACATCTTTAATTTTTTTACCATTAAATTCCAAAATAACATCACCAGCTTTAAGTCCTCCCTTTTCTGCCGGCTCACCAGGATTAACCATTGAAATAAGAACTCCTTCTTCATTTTTTAAACCTAAGCTTTTTGCAATATCTGATGTAATTTCTTGAATTCTTACTCCAAGCCAGCCTCTCTGAGTTTTACCAAATTTTTTTAATTGTTGAATAATTGGTTGTGCTAAGTTTGAGGGTATTGAAAAACCAATTCCAACGCTACCACCAGTAGGAGAAAAAATCGCTGTGTTAATTCCTAACACCTCTCCATCCAAATTAAAAAGTGGTCCACCAGAGTTGCCTCTATTAATTGAAGCATCTGTTTGAATAAAACTATCGAATGGACCAGCATTAATGTCTCTGTTAAAAGCAGATATAATTCCGGATGTAACGGTTCCTCCTAAACCAAAAGGGTTACCAATTGCAATTACCGAGTGACCAACTCTTGCTTTATCAGAGTCTGCAAATTTGACAAAGTTTAAAGGTTTTTTTGATTCTACTTTTAAAAGGGCAAGGTCAGTAAGTTTATCTGTTCCTATTAATTTAGCTTCTAATTCAGAATCATCCTGAAACTTTACTCTAATCTCATTAGCTTGTTCAATAACATGATTATTAGTTACTATATACCCAGAAGGGTCAATTACAAAGCCAGAGCCCAGAGCTTGAGGTGTCTCATCTTCTGGTTGTTGTTGTGGACCAGGTTGAGGTCCAAATGGAAAGCCAGGAGGAAAGTTTTTAAAAAAATCCCTAAACTGAGGAGGGATATTGTCGAATGGCATTTGATTTTGGTCAACTTTTTTGGGTTTTTGTACAGTGAATACATTTACTACAGATGGAGATAGATCTGATACCAAATCAGCAAAATCATCTGAAAGAGGATGAGTATCAGAGTTCTTGTATGAAAAAAAATAGATTGGTAAAAAAAAAAATAAAAAAGATAAATTTTTGAAAATGGTTTGCCATTGTTTTCTTAGTTCGAACCTTTAGAGTTGTTGAAAAATTCCAAAAATTCACTGTCTGGAGACAAAATCATTGTTGTTCCATCTTCACCCAAAACATTTCCATAAGCCTGCATTGACCTGTAAAATGAATAAAAATCTGGATCTTTTTCAAATGCATTTGCATATACGTCAACAGCTTTAGATTCGCCCTCTCCTCTAAGAATTTCACCTTTTTTTGTTGCTTCAGCTAAAATAACAGTTTTTTCTTTATCAGCCTCTGCTCTTATTTTTTGAGCAGTCTCCGCACCTTTAGCTCTAAACTCCTTAGCTTCCCGGACCCTCTCACTAATCATTCTTTCGTAAATAGCTTGACTGTTGGCTTCAGGTAAATCAGCCCTTCTGATTCTGACATCAACAATTTCAATTCCAAACCTAGAAGCTTCATTGTTTACCTCTTGCTTGATGTCTTCCATTATTTTGCTTCTATCTTCTGATAAAAGTTCATCCAATGTAACTCTACCAACAACTCTTCTTAAAGATGAAATCACATTGGAATTTAACCTATTTCTAACATTTGATTCAGTTCCCACTGTTTTATAAAATTCTAACGGATCAGTTATTTTGAATCTGGTAAAAGAATCGACCAACATTCTTTTCTTGTCAACAGCTATGACTTCTTCAATGGGAAGGTCGTATTCTAAAATTCTGCTGTCATATTTAATAGTATTTTGAATAATGGGGAGCTTTACATGAAGTCCTGAATCTTTAATAACTCTTTTAGGCTCACCAAACTGAAGTACAAGTCCCTGTTGCTTCTCACTCATTGTAAAAAGTGAATTAATACCTAAAAAACCTAAAATAATTAATAATGTGATTGTAATAGCTGATTTACTCATTGACTGTGTCCTGATTAGTGTTATTTTTCATCTTCTTTTTGAGTTCAGGTAAGGGAAGATATGGAACAATTCCACTACCCGCGTTTTTATCAACAATTATTTTATCAATCTTACCAAGAGTTTTTTCTAAAGTTTCTAGATAAATTCTCTCCCTGGTAACGTCCTTGGAGTTCTTGTAAGAATCATAAACTGATATAAATCTTTGAGCCTCACCTTGAGCTTTTGCAACAACCTCTTGCTTATAAGCTTCTGCTTCTTGAACTTTTTTTTCAGCCTCACCTCTAGCTTTTGGAATTATATCGTTTCTATAAGCTTCAGCTTCATTTTTCAATCTTTGTTCATCTGTTTTAGCTCTTTGAACGTCTCTATATGATTCGATAACTAGTTCTGGTGGATCTGCTTTTTGAAGTTGAACTTGCGTTATAAGAATACCTGAATTGTAATAATCTAAAACGCTTTGTGCTTTATTTTTCACCTCTTCTTCGACGATCGACTTACCCTCTGAAAGTATAGGGTCGATAGGTGTTTGACCGATTTTTTCTCTCATAACACTTTCTCCAATACTTTTGATGGTTGCAACTGGGTTTCTTACGTTAAATAAAAAGTCTTTTGCATCATTTATAATCCAAAAAACTGTGAAATTTAAATCAACAATGTTTTCATCACCGGTAAGCATTAGAGCTTCTTCAGGAACTTGACGAGTTTGTTGATTCTGACTAAATTGGGATTGGGAGGTTCTGAAGCCAACTTCTATTCTATTAACGCGTGTTACTTTGGGTTTACTAACTGATTCAACTGGAAAAGGTAGATGATAATGCAACCCTGGCTCTGTAGTTCTGACATACTCACCAAATCTTGTTACAACACCTTGTTCATCTGTACCTACTCTGTAAAATCCGCTGACAGCCCATATCGAAATTAAAATCAATAAAACTAGTGATAAACTAGCTGGGGTTTTTTTTGGAAAAAGATTTTTTAGCTTTTCCTGAAAATTATCAAAAAAATCATCGTTGTTGTTTTTTCTTCCAGAACCATTGTAAGATGATCTGGAATTATCTTTTGAGTTTTTGCCCCAAGGGCTATCGTCACCGTTATTTGAAGACCAAGACATAATTTTATTATTTTAGAAAATACTATTTTTATATAAGAATTGTTTTGACTATGCAAAGAAATATTTTAGATATTAATATAAATTATTAAATTAAATATTGTTATGATTAAAAATATCATTGTAATTGGTTCCGGGAAGGGTGGTGTTGGAAAATCAACAGTTACAGTAAATTTGGCCATCTCTCTTGCAAAAAAAAATCTTAATGTAGGTTTACTCGATGCAGATATCTATGGACCATCGATACCAAAAATGCTCGGAATTACAGAAAAACCAGGTGTCTCAAAAAAAAAGAAAATAATGCCTTATCTGAAGTATGGTATAAAGTCGATATCTATAGGTAACATGATACCAGATAACGGAGCTGTAATTTGGCGTGGTGCGATGGCGTCTAGTGCAATTAAACAACTTTTTAATGATGTTGATTGGGGTGATCTCGATTATCTATTGGTTGATCTGCCTCCAGGCACCGGGGATATTCAACTTTCCTTATGTCAAAGCCTAACCTTAAAAGGTGCCGTAATAGTTTCTACACCTCAAGAAATATCCTTAATTGATGTGAGAAAATCAATTAACATGTTTAAAAAAGTAAATGTTCCTATCCTTGGTATTGTACAAAATATGAGTTTTTTTGAAATTAAAGGTCAAAAAAATTATATTTTTGGTAAAGATGGAGTATCTTTAGAGGCAAAAAAACAAAATTTAAAATTACTTGGAGATATCCCAATTTTAGCTAAACTTTCAGAATCTGGAGATAACGGAAAACCAATTACTTTTGACGAAAAAAGTGACGTATTCAAAATTTTTGAAGAGATAGCAGAAAAAACTCTTCAAGCAACCAACAAGACTAAAATTAAGAATGTAGATATTTTATCTTAAAAATCTACAAATCAAAAACTTCCTTTAAAGTTTGTAATTCTCTTCTATTTAAGTTTGATTCCGAGGCTTTTTTTTTATTAAGTTTCTTTTTTATATAATCCACGGCATCAGCTGAGAGGGTTAATGAACTTAATCTATTTTTGACGAACGCTTCATAAGTAAGGGGTACCCATTTTTTTAAAATTTCAATCATTACATCAGCGTAAACTCTTATTTCATATTGAGCATGTGGGTCAAATCGAAGTGCTAAAAAATGCATTAAATTATGAAGATCTATTTTCCAGTACCACTGGGTGTAAGAATTTAAAGGAAGAACCATTCTTGCTAATTCTCTTGCAATTCCAGACCTTTTTTCATCTAAAATTTCTCCTTTTTCATCTAAATTTAATAAATGGTGATATGATGAAAAATTAATTTTTGCATTCTCTCTCATCAGTGATAAGTAATGTTTTCCGAGATTCTTTTCAATTTCTCCAGATCTTCCTTGATTATTTTGCTGTGATTGAGGTTTTACATCATCAATTTTTGGAATATAAAACTCCTCATCAAGAATTGAATAACGAGCTGAATATTCATTAACATTTGCAGTTCTATGTCTAATCCATTGTCTAGCAACAAAAATAGGAAGTTTTATGTGAAATTTGATCTCATTCATTTCAAAGGGAGTAGAATGTTTATGACTTAAAAGATAATTAATCAAATTTTTGTCTTGATTTAATTTTTTGGTACCTTTTCCATAAGAAACCCTAGCAGCCTGAACAATTGATGAATCGTCTCCCATGTAATCGATCACTCTTATAAAACCATGATCTAAAACCTTGAAGGGTTTATATAGTATTTTCTCTAACTTAGTTACTGTTGCTCTTTTAGTAGAAAAATTTTTATTATTAATTTCTTGCACTTTTTTAACTGAATTTTTGTTATTTTTTTTCATTAAGTTTATAAACTATAATCAATGTAAAAAAAATTATACGTTTAATTTTTTTTTTTTTTATTTATTATGAAATTGCTTTTTAAGCTATAGCAATAAACGTTTGAATTGTGAACCGAAACGGACCCGGGGGCGGTACCCGGCGCCTCCACCAATTAAAAAAAAGGGGGCGAAATAGGATCGACGTGCGTGGAATTTTCAAAAACTTTGCTCGGAATGGTACCAACGTTATCGGACCAAACTTTATAAATGCCAACGATAATGAAATGGCACTCGCTGCTTAATTAATTAAGTAAGCGCGGTTATGAACACCGGGCAACAGAAGTCTCATCGGCAAGGGGGGGCAATTGTTCCCCCTTGTTTGTTTTAGGGAGACTCACAAAGGGTTTTAGAGGATTCACTCTTCAATAAAATAAGGGAATATGAAACGAGTTATAGTGCGGACACACGCAGATACTGTGCAGACACTAATAAGTGTTCAATATTTTGGTGTAGAAAAATTTGAATTATTATTCAAATAAACAAAATATTTCTCTATTTAATTATTTTAATATTTATTACTAAAGAAATCATAAACTATTTTATTTCCTAAACTGTTGTAATTTAAATAATTATTATCCAAAATATCCTCTAGATAATAATTTTTTATATTCTTGGATTCCCAAATATCAACCTTCTCTAAAATTGAAAAATTATCTACTAGACTTTCTATTACAAAATTTATCTCTTTACGCTTTTCAATTTTTCTGTTTGTTTTTTTTGATAACAGATTAACATGAGGAATTAAGAATATTTTTTCTATTTGAGTTTTTAATTCTAATATTTTAAGCATTTTTTCAACTTCATTTTTTACTGAACTTAAATCATCTTTTTTTAAAATAAATAACTTATTATTGAATATTTCTTCAGATGTATAATCATTACTAAACTCTTTATTTTTTTGCTTTAAAAATAATTTATTTGCTATAATACCGCATTTTGTTGAGGCATATTCTAAACTACTAATTTCGATGTACAAAATTTTGCAGTTTAGAAAAGTTTTTAAATTTTTCATAAATAAGTGAGTTTTATATTTTAAGTAGGAATTAAAAACATTTCCAAAAGTTAGATTTATAAAGTTTTTTAATAAACCGTTAGAAATGTCATTATAATTTAAATAATATTTTAGATTATAAAGATTTTCTAAAAAGTAATTAATTTCTCTTACTGAGTGTAACCTTCCAGGGTAAGCATTAGAGAAAACATGCTCATACCTGCAACTACCTATGTATGAATGTCTTAACACATCGAATACCAGCAATTTAGATGCCAATTTTTTTGAACGATACAATTGATATTAGTAACAAAACCAGTTCTTGAAAACTAACTAGAAACAAATAGTAAATGACCACATAAAACTATTCCCAGATTACTATGGTAAAAAGTAGTCCGTGCAGAAGTCGTGCAGAAAAAACAGAAAAACGCAGACACAAACGCAGACACTATTTTCAAAACCCCTAGAAATAAGGGGTTTTAGACCATACACCGAGACACAGAAGTCTCATCGGCAAGGGCGGGCAATTGTTCGCCCTTGTTTGTTTTAGGTAGACTCACAAAGGGTTTCAGAGGTTTCACT
>NZGH01000043.1 GCA_002690875.1 Rickettsiales bacterium | reverse complement strand
TTATTTTGTGAAATCATGAGCAAAATCAAGGAGTTAGGAAATGAAATCAGTTGCATATATTCGTGTTAGCACCACAGACCAACATTTAGAAAATCAAAAAATCTCAATCGAGAGAGAAGCAACCAGAAATACAGATAGTATTGGTCACTTTTATCAAGATCATGCAGTTTCTGGAGTACAAACCAAACGAGATGGTTTACAGCAGTTAATCTGTGATGCTCGTAAAAATAAATTTCAAAGACTATATGTTTACGATCTTTCTAGGCTTTCAAGATCAGTAAAACATCTCTTAGAAACAGTTGAAATTCTTAAAGACTTAAACATTGAATTGGTAATTATCAGGGAGAAAATTGATACTTCAACTCCTACTGGTAAATTCTTTCTTACTGTTCTTGGTTCACTTTATGAATTAGAACGATCAATTATTACCGAGAGATCCAAAGCTGGAGTTGAAAGAGCCAGAAGAAATGGTGTTAAATTCGGTCGCCCTACTATCGTTACTGAGAACCTAAAAAGTGCAGTTAAGTTACTTAGAGAACAAGGTATTGGCATAAAGAAAATTAGTAATCAGTTGGGCATCGGAGTTTCAACTGTGTACAGCTGTTTATAAGGAGATCAATACATGAACAAAATAATCATTCTATTCGTTACAACAATTTTCTTATCATCATGTGCAAGTGTTAAAAATAAATTCGCAGAAAATAAAAAACATTCTGTTGCAATTTCTAACAGCATGAAAATAAAATGTCATTAGCTGGGAATTATTACCCCACTTGTAGAAACCATGCTTCGTTTCATATTTGCCAGGAATTTTTAGAGAAATTCGAGGATATTAAGTTGGGGTAAAAACAATGTAACTATCCAATTTGATGGAGATGAGTTCACGGAAATCTTAACTAAACATTAAAGCTCTAATGGTATAAAAATAATTTAAAATCAAAATGCTCGTATATTAGTTTTGCAGTGATACAAAGATGCAAACTGTTTCTTTTAACATAATTGGTTAAAAAGCAGAAGCACAGATTATATTAAAAATAAGTTATCAAAAAAAAAATTAATGATCTATGAGCATTAGTATTCTATTGAGATCCAATTAAATCAAATTATGAAAATGAGTTAACAAAGAGGTTAACAAATCAAAAATACGTTGAAGAATATGGTTATGCAAAAGTTTCCGACAGGTACTAAGATACTGAAGGTTTTAAATTAGTAAATTTTGTTTCAAACAAAAATATTTACACCTTTGACAAAGAGATTGCACAGTAAACCAAGTAGGTATAACTCATACAATCTGTGTGTGAACTCTCTTTGTGTATGTTAACTGTCCGTGTTTAAGATTCAGTTCATTAAGTTCTTTCATTTTTTTGACAATTATAGTCTTAAAATATACCATATCCACTATGGGTATATTAATATCAAGTTTAATAGTTATTGTCCTATCAGTTTCCACAGCTTGTGCAAGGCCAATTTCTTATACGGATTCTTTTACTTTTATGACTCTCTCAGATGATTCGAAGGATTCAGTATACGTTCATTATTCTCCCTCATTTAAGCGGTCCTTTGGCATTGAGATTTTGGGTGATAAAACATTTACTACTTCTTATGGTTTGCTTAGATATACACAGTTGTTATTTCGTAAAAACACAAAAAAATCTCAAGCCAACTTTTATTTTATTTCTAGTTTGGGTTTAAATGACACGAGAAACTTTAGTTATGGCGTTCAAGGAGATTGGGAAACAAGGAGATACTTTTTGGGTTTCAAGGGCATTCAAAATAGTTTTTTTGGCTCAAAGTTTCATGAAAGATATTTTGTGGTGGGGATCACTCCATACATTGGAGAGTATGGCGATTTTCATACATGGATAATGCTTAAATCTAAAAAAAATAGTCTTATGAACAAGAACCATTTTTATCCAATTTTAAAATTTTTTAAAGGAGACTCTCTGTTAGAGATTGGATACGATAATGATAAAAAATTAGATTTACATTTTGTACAACGTTTTTAAATAGGGAGCCTGTAATGAAAAAAATTCTTTTTGTATCGTCATTAATATTTTCTAGTATTGGATTAGCTACAAATCACAATGATGACCATGGTTCAGTGAGTATGGATCAAGGCATGGAGTCTGCCGCAGGAGAGCAGTTTGAAATTGAGGAGCAAAAGTATCTTAAATTTACAAAAGATCTTGTTAAAGGGGAAAAAATTGCTGTCGTAAATGTAAATGGTATGGTTTGCGATTTCTGCGCCCGAGGAATACAAAAAACTTTTATGAAAAACAAGAATGTAAAAAAAATAGATGTGGATCTTGAAGTTGGTAAAGTGCTTATTGCTTATATTAGGGGTTACAAAATCAGTTTTGACAATATAAAAGAAAAAATTACTGCGAATGGGCAAACACCAGTTGATATGAAAATCATCGAATTGTAATGAAAGATAGTATTAGCAGTGTTTTTTCGTTATTTACGTCATCATCTACGCTACTATGTTGTGCGTTGCCAGCGGTATTTGTAATGTTAGGCGCGGGAGCAAGTTTTGCGAGCTTTGTTAGTGTTTTCCCCTTTTTGATTACGCTATCAATTTATAAAATTGAACTGACATTTATAGCTTTTTTAATGATGGGTATTGCTGGTTTTTTTAATTATAAGGCATCATTTGCATCTTGTCCTATTGACCCTGACTTAGGTCAAAAATGTACCCGCCTAAGAAGGCAATCAAGAATTATTTTTTATTTCTCAAGTGGTATACTTCTTTTTGCAACTTTTTTTACTTATATTATTCCAGAAATTATTTAATTTATGAGTCACCCAGATCACGCAGATAATTTAATTGCTCTTAGAAGAATTGAGGGGCAAATACGTGGTATCCATCAGATGATTGAAGAAAAGAGATACTGTATGGACATAATTAATCAAATAAAAGCTGCAAAATCTGGATTAGTTCGAGTTGAGTCAAAAGTGCTAGAAAAGCATTTGAAGTGTTGCTTTAAACAAGCCTTAAATAAAACAGAAATGGAAGAAAAACTTACAGAATTAATAAAAGTTTTCAAGCAACTTAAATAATCCCCTCGATGTATTCATTTGAGATGGATAAAAGTTTTGATTTAAATCAAAATCTATCATTTAAATATAATCATGTCTATGATCTTTGAATTGTAAGTGTCAATACAGGATGCTCCTTACCGATTAGTTAAACAAGAAATAACAAGTAAGATTGAAATCAAGTTATGCTTATAGGCATATATTTGTTCTGTGCGTTTTTAAAGATAAAAGTTTAGTAAAAATGAAAAGACTATTTGGATGTAAAACACTAGGGATTGTTTTTTTAACGACAACAGTTCTTTTAAAACTCTACGTTGCCTCTGTTCCTTGGAGAGTTGATCGGTTGTTTAATTAAATGAAAAAACTATTACTACTTACCTTACTTTGTTTTTCTATTAATGGATTTGCTTTTAATTGGAAGAAAATTGGTGAAGATGAGAGTTTTTCCGTTTATATTGATGTTGATAATATAAATGAACGTAATGGACTTGTTTATTATTGGTCTTTGCATGATACGCCATCAATAACTTCCTCAACTATCTTTAAATCTAAAGTTGATTGTATAGAAGAAAGGGTAGTAGTTACGACTTTGACTATATACAACCAACCGATGGGTAAAGGAGAAATATCACTTTCACTCGTTCCTGATGCATTTCATTACCCACAACCAAATACAAGTATGTATCTTGAAATGAAATTTGCTTGTGCTAATGCAAAGTAAAATGAAATAGTTACTCAACTAAGTTAGATATTTTCTAGCCTGTCTTTTTCAATCTTCTTTCTTATTTCTGTATTTTTAAAATTGATGTCATAAGGTGATTTGTAAATCTCTTGAGTTCTTGGATCAAACAAATATGTAGCACCATAATCTCTTTCATCAATCAAACCATTATCCATTTCCCATTTAATTTGTCTTGCAATAGTTTTTTCAACTGATTTAAAACTTTGTTTCAGATTAGTCGGCAGCAAGATAACCAGATCAAGTATTTCAACAGCATAAAAATCTTCCATGTTATCTAGTGATGTTGGATAGAAATACTTTTCTTCTTTTGTATTTGTATATTCTCTAAACGATTTCAATCGTCTGATTCTCTTATTTTGATTTAATAGTGCTATAACTGAATTCATCTTAATCTCTGATAATGGCCAGTAGAGAAACTTTATTCATCTTTTTTTTCTCAGCTTGTTTCTTTACATCAGTAATGAATGATTGTGTGATCTTGTTCAGATCGTTTCCATAATTGTAAAAATCTTTTCGCATAGTTGTTACATTGCGAGTGCCAATAAGTTCTCTCCGTAGAATATCTAATTCTCTACTCATAGGTTCGGCATTCCAGTACATTTGGTATATTTTTCAAATAGACTTTGCGTACCAATAAAATTGACTATTTCACTCATTTTTCACAGCCCACTTTACGAACACCTATGATTGATCAGAGAGAGTGAACAAAAACATAGTCTTTGAATAGAATTATTTTCAATTACAGCTCTCTCTTTTTCACGATCAATTTTTTTATTCATCACTTTGGTAAATAATTTCCTATGTTCTTTTCAAGAATTATTTTCGCCAATGTAGATGGTTTCAACTTGTGATAATTAGCACTTCTTAAAATGTTCTCTTTTAGTTGTGGCCATATCTTTAGAGATAATGATTCAGTTGAATGTGGTAGTTGATTGTCTTGCATTGTGTCCTCGTTGGTGTCAGTTGTTTTTCAAATATAAATAATGTAAAAGGTTACACAGCATATTCATGTACTCGCAGTAGTGCAATTTCAGGTATATTTTTAATCACTTCTTATTACTATCTATTTATAATCTTTTTGTAACCAAATACTTTATATTCTGGGTATTTCTGAATACTTTTAGAAGCATATAAAGTTACAACTTCACCTCTTTCACATCTTTGAATATCAAAGCTCCTGATTCGATCAATACTTCGCATACCATTTTCTTGTTGAATACTATTTTTTGGCATATTCATTTTGACTATTTCATGAGGTAATAAAAAACCCTTTAATTTTTGTAACCCTAAATCAATCGTATTCTTCACAGCCATAATCATATGAGAATGAATACCTACTCTTTTTCTCTCGTAAGGTTGGTCATCTAGAAACGAAAAACATATTGGAAGATCTGGTTGTCTATAAAAGTTTTTCTTATTTGTTAAATGAGGTAGTAAAGAATATTGATAAAAATGTATTGATGTCTTTTCAGCCATGATCTTTTGATGTTCTTCTTTTTTATTTCCATAATTGTATGTAAGGGTAAGCATATACAATCGTCTACCTTCTGTTTCTAAATCATGAAAGAAGTCGGCTATTGATAATCTTTCTTTTTCTGTTTTGGTTAGATCACTTACTTTCTTTATTGGCTGATTCATTTTTGATAAGTAATCAAGTGCTTTTATCTTGAAGATACTTTTATTCAAACTCTGTAAAGAAGGCAAAGAATACCTAATAGCATTGTTTAACATTGCTTATGACTTTCTTATAAATTGTAAAAACATTCACTTGAGTAAAGGGGCTCTGAGTGTATGAGTAAGTATTTATAAGGATTATAAAGTCACACTTGTTTTATTTGAGGCAATGTTGATTATGTTTGCCGATAACTACTTTGCTAAATAGCAAAGTAAAAGTTTGCCTGAAACCACTTCAAGTTTGCCTCAATAATCTCCTCCATTTGTTACCTTATACTTTGAACTTAATTTTTAATATTACTTTTATGGAGATTTTTATGAACAAAAAAGTTAAATACAATCACAACGAGATGACATTAGAAAAAAGAGAAAAATGTGGGAAAGAAGTAACGGTACTCGTTCGGTATGATGAAGTACAAAGACGATGTGTTTACAATCCTTCTCTGCTTAGAACAAGAAGCAGAATATAAGGTCATCACAAAACTTCTTGATATAGAACCAATAGAAAGTGAGGTGGAGTGATACAAACAAACTCTGATTATGACAATAGTGAGTTGCTAAATAGCAAAGTAAAAGTTTGCCTTGAATCAGTTAAATTTTGCCTTTTGTTTTATCGTCCATCATTTTTTTATAAAAGCCAGATTTTTTTGCCATCATTGAATCAAAATCATTAAGAATTTTTAATGTAATTGAATAATTACTGAAAGTTGGAATTATCATAATAAAAATAACCAATACTATTAGAAGCCCTAAACTCAATGATGCGATAGCAGCAAAGAAGAAAGTCAGACCAAAAATAAATAAACCTTCAAAACTAAAATCACTAAGTAATTCAAGAAAAGTTGTTAAACTTATTTCACCCCAAGGGATATTAAAAAAAGAGAAAATTGCAGTTATTGTAAAAACAATTGCCATAACCAAGAATTTTTTTTCTTTTACTTTGAGAGCATAGTCAATGTCTTTCAACTCATACTTAGTATTTAAAACTTCAATCACTTCATTTTCATGAACTCTAGTTTGTTCAGATTCAATTTTTGAAATTAATTTATTTATTTTTAGCATTTATTTGATTATTGAAAATTCTTAGATAATAAAAGCTTTACTTCATCAGTAGTTTTATTCTGAAATCGACTAGTAATATCTTTGTTCTTAATTAAGATGTGATTATTCTTTCTCTTAATAAGCATATATTTTTCTTTTGAATTTTTATGTGTGAGAAAGGTAATCATTACATCACCTTTTTCTTCTTTATATTTCTCAGCTGTTCTCTTTTTAACTTCTTTGTGGATCATGCCTTCAATATTTCTTCTTTGATCGTATAACTTCTGAATTATTTTCTGTTCATTACCCTTATTACAGGCCACTTTATATTGTTCGTATTCATCTTTTAATTCTTTGATGAGGCCTTTTATTTTTGGTGAATACTTTTCTATTTTGTCAATCTGCTTTTTTAACTTCTTTTTTAACTCTGTATCTTTTGACTTTGCAAACTCTTTTTTATGTTTTAGTTTTTGTCTTGTTTCACTAGCTGTTCTTTTCGTTTGTTCTTCTATTACTCTAGGTATGATTTCTGAATAGTATTTTTTAATCCATTTAAGTTTTACATCATCAGGTTTTATTTCTACTTCTTCATCAGCCAATTCTTTGAGTGCGATATGCCTATGACTATCATCATTGTTCCAGCTGTAAAGCAGAGAAACATTTTCTTTCAAACTATCATGTTCAAATTCTAGTATTGGTTCAACAATAGGTTGAGTTGATAAGCAGTATTCAATATCAAATCTTTCAGAATTTGTGGATTCTAATAATATAAATCTGCTTGATACTGTTACATCATAATTTAATCTTTGTAATTTACTAAATGATCGTGCAAGTATAGAACAAGAAAATTCATCATTAGTGCGAGCTGGTAATAATTCTGTGGCAACAACTAATTTCTGTTCTTTTAATGTAATGATGTCAGTTCTGTATTGACGATAATCAAATAGATTGACTCGAACACTTCCATTATCGTTGAAGAATCTTATATGAGTTGAATTATAAAGTTTGGCAGTATCTTGTATGGCCTCAATCCAATCAGCATCAATTTCAAATCCAGTTACGAGTTGAGTATTACTTTCATTTGTTTTTATTCTGTTATAAAGATCATTAGATTCTTTAGTACCTGGTTTGATTTGGTTCTTTGATCTTTCTATAAAAAAATTTTGCTTCTTGTCATTTATAAGGCTTGTCTTTGTTCGTAAATTTTCATCATCAATATAGAAACCATACAATTGATTTTCTTTTGTTAAGAGAAATCTATCGCCAAGATTTTTATAATTTCTATTGATATAAGTTTCGTAATCAATCATTTTGATTAGCTATTCAATTTATTTAAACCTTCTACTTCCTTGCGTAAGGCACCTACTAAATCTACTTTTGCTTTTAATCTTCTCTTTCTCAAGATAGATTCAAACTTTTTAATTTCTTCATTTATATCTTGGGATCTATTCTCAATGATACTTTCTGGAAACGAAATCTTAATTGATAAATTTTCATCAATCACTTGTACTGTTTGTGAAATAGTATTTGGTTGCTTTTTAACAGTAGTACCTTTCTTCATGGCCTTAATTTCATCTAGTGTTGTTTCACTATCAATAACACCTCTATCTAAAATCTTTTTTAATTCATTATCGCTTTCATAATGAGTAACCATTTCATTGAGTGAATGATATGAAACTGGTAATTGCTTATTATAATTTTTTAATAATTCATATCGTTTACCAATATTTGCAAATCTAGAAATAGTAGATCCGTTTCTGAATACTCCAGTTTCAATAAGTTTAGCTGTAACTCTTTTATAGAATTTGAAATCAATATCTTTTATATCTGATATTTGTTTTGCAACAATCAGCATGGTGTTTACAGTTCTTGCCCATGTAAATGCAATTTGGTTTGAAACTTCAATAGTGGCTTGTTCAATCGCATCATCATTATCGTTTGAAATAACTTTTGATAAATTTTCAACATCAATGTTTTCATTTACATTTACTGTTATAAGATTATTTTGTGCTGATTCGTTCATAATCTTCCTTCTTTAAGTTTATCTGCATATAGATCAAATACTTTTTGTTTTGATTCCTTGTACATTTTTTCATGCCAACTAATCTTATTAACAATTCTTACTTGTCTTAATTTATCAACTGTATAGTTCAATCTTGTTTTGGCCGTTGATTGACTTTCTAAACTACTTTTCCTTTTATAATCAGATTTAATCATTCTCATAATTTTCTGATTTGGTTTTTCTTTTCTACTATCGCCTTTGTAACCAAACTTCCAAAAGTCAGTTAATGTTTTAACTGAGTAATCGTAGTTTCTTATCAGTTCATTTTCAGTTATTTGATTTAGCAGAAATTCTCTAGTATTCACATACAATGGAGAAACATAACCTTTTCTTTGATAACCAGAACCCTCTCTTTTATAAGTTTTAATTTGCTTATTATTTTTAGCAAAATATTTGTAAACTTTTTCAATTATGTAACCTCTTTTTTCTCTTTTAGCATCTTGACCATTTGGTAGTTTGTAAACCATTGCTGAAAAATGATCTTGAGGAAATCTTAATCTGTGCCATTGCATCATTTTTTCTTCAACTGATTTTCGTGGAAGTAATGTTGTATTTCCACTTGTATTACCAACAGCATTCCAATATGGTCTTAGACCATCATATTGTGATTGTTTTTTTTCTCCATACAGAGCTGTGGTTTCCATTGAAACAAGTGGATTTCTATATCTTCTTTTCCAATCTTTTTGCACTTGGTCTGATAGGCATAATAGTGCAAGTAATTTTCCACCATTAAATGTATATCCAAAAGGTTGTGTTGGTATTATTGTTTGTCCAATACCACAATGAGTTGGAGCTAGATCATAATAGTGCCAACTCAAATCACGATTTCTATTTGATAGTTCTTTTGTTTTATCAAAAAACAAATATGGATTTGTTACTGTGAGATTATGAAATGATCCAGCAATACAAATAATACCTAAATAAGATTGTGTGATCTTATCTCGCACCATATATTTCAAACTTCTTCCAATCACACCACTATGAGCATGACTTGCTATTAAAACTCTATAACATTCCCATAATTCTTTATTATCTTCATTGTTTTCATAAGTGCTAAATTTTTTCTCACCAAAATAATTTGTTTCTTCTATTTCAAAATCATCACTATCATCAGTAATTAAAATTAACTCTGGCTGTATCTTTCTAAAATCAGAACGACCTTGTACTTTCCACATTTTATCTTTTGCTCTTTTTACTAGGCCATAATTATTCTTTGCTTCAAGATTTTTACAATAATCATTTACCTCTTCCCACTTTAATGTGAGATTGTATTCCTCGATCGTGAGTTTATCTAGAAATCGTAATTCTTTTTCAATCTCTTTTTCAAGCTTGAAGTCTTGTTCATCTTTTTGTCTTTGCGTGAATTTTTTTAATGGATTATTTTTAATCCATTTTTGATATTGTTCTTCTTTTGAAGCAACAATTTTCATTTGAATTTTTTGCCAGTAGATTTTTTCAAATTAACTTTTGCAACTTGTTTCAATGTATTTTTTGAAAGTGCTAAAGTGCCAAAATCTGTTAAGTGTATTTCTTCACCATTTTTTATTTGAGTTGTTATTTCTTCAAATACAGCTTCAACAATTTGTTCTAAATCTTTTTGAGAATGTTTTTTTCCAAGTTTCTCGTAAAGTATATGAATTAAGTCTGTATTTGTGAGCATTTTTAATTCATCTCACAGACTTTGTAGGCCATTTTTATCATGAACATATGCAAAGTTATTGGTTTCTATTTGAACCCACTTTTAAGAGTGTCTGGTGAGTTCGCACAGTATAAATTAAGTGGTGCCCGATGTCGGATTCGAACTGACGACCTGCCGCTTACAAGGCGGCTGCTCTAAACCCCTGAGCTAATCGGGCACGCAGAAAATATTATAAACTAAAACCAAGGTAAATCTTCTTCTACTATTTGTTTATTTTTTGTATTTTTCATCTTGGTTATTTCTTCTGCTCTTCTGGCATTGAGTGCATGATAATAATGTTGTTCTATCATCTTCACACTCGTACCCATGTTGTTACTTAAATCTGTTATTGAAACACCTTCATTGATTCTATAAGTTGCATAAGTGTGTCTTAGTGAATATATGGTTCTTTTATCGCCTTTACTATCGTGCAGTAAATCATATTCATTCAATAAACTTTCAAAACCCTTCTTGAAACTTTTTATTTCTTCACCATTACGATTAGCAAATACTGGTTCTGTATTGCTTGGTCTTTTATTCAATTCTTTTTCTCTATTGCGATATAGATTTTCTAATGGGACTTTGACATTTGGATTAGCAACTACTTGTCTTGAACCAGTTTTACCATCAACATTTAATAAAATATCTTTTACAACTTTTCCATCTTGTAATCTCTCTTGAGAATTAATATCTTTCCACTTTAGATTTCTAGCCTCACCAGATCGTAATCCAGTATTTGCTAATATCAAAACATAGTTTCTTAGAACAAATCTTTCTCTCCATTTGTAGCCACCTTCAGAGGTATTCCCTTGTTTTTCCCACTCTCTGAGGTTTCTTGATAATCGTAAATAATCTTTATCATCAAAATGTGGTCGTCTGTTTATCTTTTGCTTAGGCAGATCCCAATCTCTGATCTCTTTACACCAACCTTGATCAGTACACCAATTATAAAACTTGCGAATAGTGAGAACATTTTTTCTCATGTAATTCTCACTTGGTTTTTTTGATACGTTGAAATTCTTATATTTTATTTTCTTATAATTTTTTACTCGCCAATCAACAAACTGATTTACAACTCCTTTAGTTACATCACTTAATTTTTTATCTTTCATAAAAGTGCAGAAGTATGTTTCTAAAAATCTTTTCTCTTCTTCAATTCTTAAATTGCTTACACGACCTGTATCTTCTAGATTTTTAATATAGTGTTGAACAGCTGTAATAATCTTTTTTGATTTCGTTTCTATTGATTCGTTGTTTTTTAACCTCGCATAAAACTCGAACCACTTTTCTTTTGCAAATGCTATGGCATCTATTTCATCTGTAAGCCCTGTTGTCATGCGTGTGAAACCACTCTTTTGAGGAAATGATAGTCTGCACTGCCATTTCGGTTTCTTTGCATTAGGTCTTTGATAGAGGACTATCTGTCCGTTCTGCAATGATTTTTGGTTTATCTCGTATTTTTTATCCATTTTGCAACCAATTAGGTACTCAGTTTTCTTTGCTAAATAGCAAAGTAATGTGCTAATTTGGATTATACAAAAATGTGAACGATTTGTGAATCGGTAATTTATCTATTTGAAAACTGTAAGTTATTGATTTATATAACTTTTATAATGCTGGTAAATACTTTACAAGGCGGTTGCTCTACCACTGAGCTAAGCCGGCTAATCACTTAATAATCTTTAAATGTTTTGAATTAGTTTTTTTCACATATCGTTCACAAAAATATTATGCCTACTCTAAACCCTTTACCTATAACCATTTTAGAGTAGAACTGTTTTCTTGTAAGCGGTAGGTCATCTGTTCAAATCAGATAGTCGGCACCAATAATTTGTTTTCGACTAACAAATCTTTAAGTTCACCGCTCTCAAACATTTCAGAAATGATATCAGCTCCTCCAATAAAATCCCCATTGATGTATAACTGTGGGACCGTTGGCCAATTAGAAAAATCTTTGATTCCTTGTCTTACATCTGGATCATCTAAAACATTCACGGTTGCTAATGTATTAATTCCCAATTTTTTTAATATCTCAACTACATTTC
>NZGH01000042.1 GCA_002690875.1 Rickettsiales bacterium | reverse complement strand
TATACTTTTTTTATTTTTTCTCATTTATTGTCATTTTATCAAGCTTTTTGGTTATTTTTGTTTCAAACCCTGTTCATTCAGTATTATTTTTAATATTCACCTTCTTTAACGCCGCCATTATTTTTTTAATTTTTAAAGCTGAGTTTTTAGCTATGACCTTACTTATAGTCTATGTTGGAGCTGTTGCAGTCTTGTTTTTGTTTGTTGTCATGATGTTAAATATATCGGAATCAATAATTAAAGAGGGCTTTTTGAGATATTTTCCATTCGGTTTACTATTGATTTCAATTTTTTTAATAGAGCTTTTCATGATTTTTAATTCAGATAAAATTATCTTTCCTGAAAGTGGTTTATTAAAAATTAATGAAATAATGAACCTTGGTATGGATAATACGAAATCTTTAGGATTGTTTTTGTATACAGATTATTTTATTATTTTTCAAATCTCAGGCTTTTTACTCTTACTTGCAATGATTGGTGCAATTGTTCTTGCTCATAGTGACTTTAAAAATCCAAAAAGTATTTCACCAATAAGTCAAAAAAACGTTGATAAAAAAACAATTATTAAACTAAATTAATCATGCAACACATCCATTTTTTAATCTTATCCACTTCTGTTTTTGCTATTGGTTTTCTTGGAATTTTTGTTAATAGAAAAAATATTATTACCATTTTAATGTCTATTGAATTAATGTTACTTTCGGCAAATATAAATTTTGTTGGATTTTCTTATTTACTTGATGATCTCTCAGGTCAAATCTTTTCGTTGTTTATTTTAGTTGTAGCTGCAGCTGAGGCAGCAATAGGCTTAGCTATACTGACTATATTTTTTAAAAAAACATCTTCGATTAGTATTGATACTATCAGTAAATTAAAGGGTTAAAATTGTTTTTAATTTCCGTATTCCTGCCACTTTTGAGTTTTATAGTTTGTATTTTTCTTCAAGATAACATTTCAAAAAAGCATTTAAACTTTTTCTCATGTATAATGATGGTTAGTGCGACTATTCTTTCCTTTTGTTCGCTAATATTTGTAAAGATAAACGGTGAGTCATCTATTATTTTAAGTAGATGGATTGATTCTGGTAATTTGAGTTTAGATTGGTCTCTTCAGTTAAACCTTCTTACAGCATCAATGGTATTAATGGTTAATTTGGTATCTACTTTAATTCATATTTATTCTGTTGGTTACATGGAGAAAGACCCAAAAAGAATATTATTTATGGCATATTTAAGCCTCTTTACTTTTTTCATGCTTTTTTTAGTTTCATCTTCAAACCTTCTTCAACTTTTCCTTGGTTGGGAAGGGGTTGGTTTAACATCTTACCTTTTAATTGGGTTCTGGAATTATAAAGAAAAAGCTAATAGTGCAGCTTTAAAAGCTTTTATCGTTAATAGGGTTGGTGATGCTGGATTATTACTAGCTTTATTTACAACTTTTGTAGTGTTTGGAACATTAAATATAAGTGAAATAAAAATCTTAATTAATTCGCAAAATGAATCTTATTTTAATTTTTTGGGGTTTGATATACATTCTTTAACATTGATAAGTATACTTTTGTTTGTTGGTTGTATGGGTAAATCTGCGCAATTTGGTTTACACGTTTGGTTGCCTGATGCTATGGAGGGACCCACTCCAGTTTCAGCATTAATTCATGCTGCAACTATGGTAACTGCAGGTGTTTTTCTATTGATTGTAATGTCCCCATTATTACAATCCTCTGAGTTTTCATTAAACTTTATTTTAATCGTTGGTTCTGTTACTTGTATATTTGCATCCTCTGTAGCAGTTTTTCAGAATGATATTAAAAGAATTATTGCCTATTCAACTTGTAGTCAGCTTGGTTATATGTTTATGGCAATCGGCTCATCAGCATACACTCTTGCTTATTTCCATCTGTTATCTCATGCTTTTTTTAAAGCACTTTTATTTTTAGGAGCAGGATCAGTTATTCATTCTATGTCTGATGAACAGGACATTAAAAAAATGGGGGGGTTATATAATAAAATTCCATTAACATATATTACAATGCTTATTGGATCTTTGTCTTTAATTGGTTTACCGTTTCTAAGTGGTTATTATTCTAAAGATCTTATTCTAGAAGTTCTATATTTAAATGACTATAAATACTCTTTTCATTTCTTTTTAATAGGCTTAATTGGAGTTCTTTTTACATCTATTTATACATTAAGACTTCTTGTATACGTATTTCATCGTGAAAGCTTAGCTGATGAAAAAGTTAAAGCACATATTCATGAGTCTCCTATGATAATGGTTTTACCATTGATAATTTTATCAGTTTTTGCAATATTTTTTGGAATGTTAACGAAATTGATTTTTACTGAAGTAAGTTTTTTAGAGATGTGGTCTAGTACAATGTATGTTAACAAAGGATTAGATGCTTCTTTTATAAGTCAAAATGTTCCTGTTTTATTTAAAAAACTTCCTCTAATGATGATTTTTATAGGCATAATTGTAATTCTTTTTCTCTATTTTTCATTTAAAAATTTATCCCCTTTTTTAAAATTAAGACTCAGTTTTATTTATAATTTTTTTAAAAATAAATGGTATGTTGATCAACTTTATGAAAAAATTTTTGTTAAACCAACTTTTTATTTTGGAAAAGGTTTTTGGAAGTCTGTTGATAAAGAATTAATTGATAATCTTGGTCCAAACGGTTTTAGTAGAATTATTCTCTCATTTAGTTTTTTAATTTCTAGACTTCAATCTGGTTTTTTATATCACTATGTATTATCGATTATAATAGGACTTACACTACTAATTAGTTTATACACTTACATTTTTTAATGATTAACTTACCCATATTACCTATTCTCATTTGCCTACCATTGATTGGGCTTTTATTTATTCTTTTATCGTCTGAAAATGATGAGTTTTCAATACAGTCAAAGAAGTCAGCTATTTGGACATCATTGAGTAATTTTTTACTATCATTATATCTACCTTTGAATTTTAACAAGGAAATACCTCATTTTCAGTTTGTTAATTCATTTAATTGGTTTAATAGTGACAGCCTTAAATTTACTTTAGGTGTCGACGGTATCTCAATGCCATTTATTGTTTTATCTACTTTTTTAATTCTATTGTGTGTAATTTATTTTTATCCCCAAAAAAAAAAAAAATATGAGGATGTATCTTGCTTCATTTATTATGCTGGAATCTTTTTTAATTGGTACATTCAGCGCTATAGATCTGTTTTCGTTCTATATTTTTTTTGAGTCAATTTTGATTCCTATGTATTTAATTATTGGGTTTTGGGGTGGAGATCGAAGAGTCTATTCAGCATATAAATTTTTTTTGTATACTCTGCTTGGTTCGGTGTTGATGTTAATTGCAATTATTTTTTTATACCAAGAATTTGGAACTACAAGTATAGCAAGACTACTTGACTATACTTTGCCGTTTTATATACAAGTTTGGTTGTGGTTGGCTTTTTTTGCATCCTTTGCAGTGAAAATACCCATGTGGCCTTTTCACACATGGTTGCCAGATGCTCATGTGGAGGCACCAACAGAGGGATCGGTTATCTTGGCAGGAATTCTGCTTAAGTTGGGTGGATATGGTTTTATAAGATTTAATCTTTCTTTTTTACCAGACGCATCAATCTTTTTTACACCTTTTATTTATTTTCTTTCAGTTGTTGCAATAATATACACCTCTTTCATAGCTATTGTTCAAGAAGATATGAAAAAGCTAATTGCTTATTCATCGGTTGCACATATGGGTTTTGTAACATTAGGTATTTTTTCGGCCAATATGCAGGGTCTTCATGGTGCAATTATTCAGATGATATCTCATGGTATAATCTCAGCAGCATTATTCTTTTGTATTGGTTCTATCTATAATAGATATCAAACAAAAGAAATTAATTATTTTGGAGGTTTAAGTCAAAGGATTCCTAAAATGTCAGTTTTTTTTCTTATTTTTACTCTTGGAGCTATCGGTTTTCCAGGAAGCTCAGGGTTTATAGGAGAATTTTTAACTTTGATGTCTGTTTATAGCAGAAGTACAATAGTGGCTTTTATATCCTCGTTCGGAGTTATACTAGCTGCAACTTATATGCTTCTTCTATACAAAAAAGTTTTTCTTGGACCAATTAACCCAAATATAGATAAAAAAATGAATCAATTGCATTTTAATGAGACTGTTACTTTCATAGCTCTTTCAGTCATGATTTTAATAATAGGTATTAAGCCCAATTTAATTTTAAGTTACACTACTTCATCTTTGGATAGAATAGTATCATTGTATCCAATAACAATTTTTTAAAGGCAACGTTTTGATAATTTTACCAGAAATTGTTTTATCTATCGGCTTCTTGTTACTTTTATGTATATCACCATTTATAAAGACTGACTCGCACAAACTTATTGGGTATTTAAGTTTGTTACTTATTTTTGTAACACAATTTTCAATTGTAAAAGATATTTTTATTTTTGAAGAGGTGTTTGAAGGTTTTTTTATTATTGACTCCTTTGGTTCTTTCCTAAAATTAATAATTTTGATTTCTGCGGGGCTAGTTTTATTTTTTTATTTGATTGTCAAAAATGATAAATCCTTAAATAGACCAGAATTTCCATTAGTTGTTTTGATATCTCTTATAGGTATGATGTTTATGGTGTCCGCAAATAATTTATTATCTTTGTTTGTTTCTATAGAATTACAAAGTTTAGCTCTTTATATTTTAGTTTCTTTCTCTAAGGAAGATTTAAACTCTTCGGAGGCAGGAGTTAAGTATTTTGTAGTAGGAAGTCTGTCAACCTGTATATTTTTATTTGGTTCAAGTTTAATATACGGTCTTGTTGGATCCACAGATTTTTCATCAATTAGCAAATATATGATTGACCAACCTGATATTCCCATGATTCTAATAATTGGTTTGATTTTTATTTTAGTTTCAATTTCCTTAAAAATTTCAGCAGCTCCTTTTCACATGTGGACTCCGGATGTTTATCAAGGTGCACCAACGATTGTAACGACCTTTATATCTACGGCTCCAAAAGTTGCTGTTTTTGGTGTTTTGATAAGATTACTTGTTTTTCCGTTTGGAGAGATAATAGTAGATTGGGGTAAGCTAGTTATAATTCTTTCTATCACTTCGATGGTAATTGGTTCACTGGGGGCTATTATGCAAAGTGATATTAAAAGGTTAATGGCTTATAGTACAATTAATCATATTGGTTTTATGTTAATGGGTCTTGTTCCTGGCACTGAAGACGGGATAACCGCTATTTCTATTTACTTAATTTTGTACTTAACTATGAATCTTGGTGTATTTTTGTTCATATTAAATATGCAAAGAGACCAAATTAATGTTACTACAATTAAAGATTTATCTGGTCTTTATAAAACAGAACCAGTAATGGCAGGTTGCCTAGCAATAATTCTTTTTTCAATGGCAGGTATACCTCCATTAGCTGGGTTTGTGGGAAAGTTACTTATTCTTAATGTTGTTGTTGATAGTAATTTGTTTTTTTTAGCTACTATAGCCGTCTTAACTTCTGTAGTTGCGGCTTTTTATTACATAAGAATGGTTAAGTCAATTTTTTTTGATGAACCAACTGAAGAATTGGATATTTTAACTAATAATCAGTCAAAATTATTAATGATTCTTTTTTCTTTTTTTAATTTAACCGTGATACTTTATCCGCAATTTTTTCTAAACCTTTCTACTTCAATAGCACTTTCATTATTTGCATTAAAATAATGTATAATTCTAATTTTGATCATTTTTTTTATAAGTCTTTGAAAAATACAAATGATACTACAAAAAAAATTTATGATTTTAAAAAATCAACAAATATTGCCTTGTTAGCTTTAAAACAAAAAATTGGCAGAGGACGTACTGGAAAAAAATGGATAAGTAAAAAAGGGGATTTAACCTGCTCCTTTTTATTTAATTTTCAGACGACAGTTAGTAGGTTAGGTCAAATAAATTTATGGTTTATAAACAAAATCTTTATTGTTCTTAAAAAATTTAACCCAGATTTGGATTTAAAAATAAAATGGCCCAATGATCTTTATTTGAATGAGAAAAAATTAGGAGGTATTCTTGTAGAAACTAGTATATTAAAGGGAAAAGTAAATTATTTTTTATTTGGTGTTGGAATTAATTTAGTTAGTAACCCTAAAAATCTTTGTTATCCAACAATTTCTCTTGGAAATTTATCAAAAACTATCACTCCATTAAAATTATTTTTAGAAATTTCAAAAATATTATCTAGTAATTATTATGAACTTAAAAACTCTTCAATGCTGAAAATAGATAATGATTTTCTAAAAAACTTTAAGGATTTTAAAAGAGTTGTAAAAATTAAGTTTAAAGAAAAAATTTTGGAAGGTAAATTTAGTTCGATAACAAAAAATGGTGAATTAGTGTTAACTACCTCAAAAGAAAAATTAATAATTAATTTTGGTCAAATATTATGATGAATGTTACTGTTGATATAGGCAATACAATAATTTCTTTTTGTATGTTTAAAAAAAATAAACTACTTAAATTTATAAAAATTCCTAAAGAGAAATTTGATTTGGAAGCATTGAAAGTCTTAAAAAGTAAATTTTTTAATGATCCAAATGTTAAATTATTGATTTCTTCTGTAGTTCCCTCAAGTGAAAAAATACTTAAAGCTTTTTTAAAAGATAACTCAATTAATTCTGTTTCTCTAAAAGATTTACTAAAGAAAATTAACATTAAAACCAACATTAAAAAAAAAAATGAAATTGGTGATGATAGATTTACCAATATAATATATGCCAAAAAAATTTATGAAAACTGTGTTATAGTTATTGATTTTGGCACCGCAACTACATTTGATGTTCTTGATAGAAAAGGTGTTTATTATGGAGGTGTTATAACACCAGGTATTGATTTATCTCTTGATGTTTTAAGATATAAGACTGCGAAGCTACCTTTAGTAAAGTTTAAAAAAACAAAAAAAGTTATTGGATTTAGTACTAAGGAAGCAATAGAATCTGGTTTTTTTTGGGGATACGTCTCAATGATTCAGGGGTTAATAAGGAAAATTGAAGAGGAAAAGAAAGAAGTCTTTAAAATAATTTTGACAGGCGGTAATGCCAATTATTTTAAAGGAATTCATAAAGAAGTAGTATTAATTGATGAATTCTTTACTTCTAAGGCTTTGAATTATATTTTAAACGAATACACAAAATGAAATTTTCAAAAAATGATTTAGTTTTTATTCCTTTAGGAGGGTCCGGTGAAATTGGTATGAATTGTAATTTATATCATTACAACGGAAGCTGGATAATGATTGACTTAGGTGTTATGTTTGGAAACTCAAACCTTTCCTCTAATGAACTTATAATGCCAAATATTGATTTTTTGATCAATAATAATATAAAGCTTAATGGATTAATTCTAACACATGCTCATGAGGATCATATTGGTGCAGTTCCATTTCTTTATGATAAGCTTGGAAGTTTAAGAATTTTCACAACATCTTTTACTGCTTCTGTCTTAAAAAGAAAGTTTGATTCATCTGGTATTAAAGACGTAAATATCGAGCTTCTAAATTATAATGAAAGGGTAAAGATTGGAGAATTTTACATTGAAACTTTAGCATTAACTCATTCAATTCCAGAGCCAAATGCAATTATCGTTAGAACTGAAAAGCTTAATATATTTCATACTGGTGACTGGAAAATTGACCCTACACCACTAGTAGGGAACCCCATAGATGTAAAGAAGTTAAATGATCTAAAAAACGAAGGTATGGACATAATGGTTTGTGACTCAACTAATGTTTTCAATGAAAATCCATCTGGTAGCGAAAATGATGTCAGAGAAGAGTTAAGACAAATTTTTTCAAAAAAAGATAAAAATAAAATAATAATAACTTGTTTTGCCTCAAACATAGCTAGGTTAGAAACAATATTGAAGGTTTCAAATGAATTTAATAAATGCTGTGTATTTTTAGGACGGTCAATTCATAGAATTTACGAATCAGCTAAAGAAAATGATTATCTGAAAAATTTAAATAACATAGTCTCTGAAAAGGAGTCTTTTTCAATCTCAGAGGATAATTTAGTAATTGTATGCACTGGTAGTCAAGGAGAAACTAATGCAGCTTTGTCAAGATTAGTAAATGACAAAAATAGATTTATTGAGATTTTTAATGACGACCTAGTTATTTTTTCTTCTAGAGAAATACCTGGTAATGAAAAAAAAATTAATGAGTTAAAAAATCAATTACTTAAAAAAAAAGTAGAGATAATTGACAGTAAAATTTCAAAAATACATGTTTCTGGGCACCCCTCAAAAAAAGAACTAAAACAAATGTATGAATGGGTTTCCCCCAACACTATAATTCCTGTACATGGAGAGTTTAAACACTTGAGTGAACACGCCAATTATGCCAAAGATTGTGGAATAAAAAAACAGGTTTTGGTTGAAAATGGTGATGTGGTTTTGCTAGAAAGTAATAATTCAAAAATAATTGAAAAAGTTACCTCAGGTAGAATTCTTTTGAAAGGTAGTAAAACTTTTTCGTTAGAAAATAATTTTTTAAAAAATCTTAAAGTCGTGAGCTCTGAGGGTGAAATTTTTATAAATATAATTTTAAATTTAGATAATAAATTACTTACAGAACCTGTTATTTTTTGTCCAACAGTTACAGATCAAAATGTGTTTATTGAAGATATAAGAAACCTCATTTCAAAACAAATTAATGAAATGGTATCTAAATCGTTAATTGATGAAATTTTGAGAGACGAATTAAAAAAAATTGTTAGATCTTATATAAAGAAAAGTATAGGATTAAAACCTTTAACTTATATTGAGATTGTTAGAATTTAGAATATAATTAATTATGCTAAAAAGATTTAATCATGTTGCTATAGTTGTTCCTGACCTTGATGATGCCTCCAAAAAGTATAAAAATGTTTTAAATGCAAATGTATCTAAAGTATACGATTATACTGAGCACGGGGTTAGTGTTGTGTTCGTTGATCTAGGTAACACTAAAATTGAATTAATGCACCCTTATGGAAAAAACTCTCCTATTAAGAATTTTTTAGAGAGAAATGCTGGAGGGGCAATGCATCATATTTGTATTGAAGTGAATGATATTAATCAAGCATGTGAGACGCTGAAGTCAAAAAACATAAGAATTCTTGGCGACGGCATGCCAAAGATTGGGGCTCATAATAAACCCGTTATCTTTTTGCATCCAAAAGACTTTTATGGCACTTTAATAGAATTAGAACAGGAGTAAATGATTGCTTGATTTTCTTGTAATTTACCTAATTCTCTGGTGGCTTGTTTTTTTTGTTATGTTACCGTTTGGTATAGAGCGTGATCAAGATGTAAGATTTGGAAATGATCCTGGAGCACCTAAGAAATCGTTAGTAAAAAAAAAAGCAATTATTTCGTCTTTTGTAACATTAATTTTGACATTAGTTGCTATTGTAATAAAAAATGAAATATTCTAATTTTTTTATTCCAACTTTTCGAGAAAATCCATCTGACGCAAAACTAAAATCCCATGTACTAATGATTAAATCTGGAATGATAAAGCAAGAAACTTCTGGAATATACTCATGGTTACCACTCGGTTTTAAAGTTTTAAAAAAAATAATCAAAATCATCGAAGAAATGCATGATAGTCATGGAATAAATCAAATTCTAATGCCTACTATTCAAGGTTCAGATATATGGAAAATAAGTAATAGATACGATACTTATGGTAAAGAAATGTTAAGGATAATTGATAGAAATAATAAAGAACTTCTTTATGGACCTACCAACGAAGAAATGATTACAGCAATTGGTAAGTTCTTTATTAAAAGTCATAAAACCTTACCTCGGTATTTTTTTCAAATCCAAAGTAAATTTAGAGATGAAATTAGACCCAGGTTTGGAGTAATGAGGGCCAGAGAATTTTTGATGAAAGATGCATACAGTTTTGATAAAGATGAAAAGTCAGGAGAATTAACTTATGAAAATTTTTTTAGACTATATTTAAATATTTTTGAAAAGTTAGGATTAAAAATTATTCCTGTTAGAGCACCTAGTGGAGAAATTGGAGGAAGTCTTTCTCATGAGTTTCATCTTTTAATAGAGACAGGTGAATCAAAAATATTTATTGATGAAGTTTTTTTAAAAAGTAATTTCTCTAAACTCAAAATTTCAGAAATAAAATCAATGAACAGTTTTACAGATGAACTATATGAATCCCTGAACATTAGTCAAAATTTAAGGCAACTCAAAAGCACCGAGCTTGGTCATATATTTCTCTTTGGGACAAAATACAGTAAATCATTTGATTTTAAAATTGATCATGAAAATAACAAGACTTTTCCATTTATGGGTTCATATGGAATTGGTATCTCAAGAATTCCCGCTGCTATCATTGAGGCCTCTAATGATAAAAATGGTATTGTCTGGCCAAAAGAGGTATCACCTTTTGATATTGTGTTGATCAATTTAACTTCAGATAACTCAATCACAAAAACTTTCTGTGAAGAACTTTATAATGATTTGAAGAAAAATAATTATGATGTTTTGTTTGATGATCGTTCAGAAAGACCTGGTATAAAATTTTCTGATGCAGATTTAATCGGAATTCCAATTCAAATAATTGTTGGAAGGAATTTTATTGATAATAAGGAAATTGGTGTAAAGACTAGAAAAGATTTAAGTGAATCAATTATTTCTAGTGATAATATAATTAAATTTCTAAAAAACCTGAAAATTTGATGATAACTTTTTTTGAAATATGGGTGTCTTTAAAATATCTCTTGCCCAAAACAAAAGAAAAATTCTTTTCTATAATTACTATTTTTTCTTTTGTTGGTATTTCATTAGGTGTGGCAACACTAATTATAGTGATGTCTGTCATGAATGGATTTAGAGATGAACTTACAAATAAAATTCTTGGTGTTAACGGACATTTAAAATTACAACATTTTAATAATTTTAAAATTAATAATAAAGACTTACTTAATGAAACCTTAGACAAAAAAATTTCTGATGTTTTTGTTAATAAAATTATTGTAAGTCAGGCTTTATTTTCAAAAAACTCTTTTTCAACAGGTGTTTTTTTAAAGGGAGTTGAGGGTAAATATTTTTCTGAAAGACGAATCTTTTCGAATATTAAATCTTCATCAATTGATGCGTTTAAAAATAATGAAGGGATATTAGTTGGTGAAAAATTAAAAAAAAAACTAAATCTTAAAATTAATGATTATGTTAATATTCTTTCCTCCAATAACATTCAAACTGTTTTTGGAAATATGCCGAGATCCTCAAGTTTTAAAGTTGTTGGTTTCTTTAATACAGGAATGTACGAGTATGATTCTGCATTGATTTTTATTCCAATAGAAATAATTCAAAGTTTTTTAAATATGGGAAATTTTTTTGATTTTTATGAAATTCAATTAAAAAATTTTGATGAATTGGATGAGAAGCAAGTTCAATTAAAAGCAAATATTCCAAGTTTTTTTAAAATTTCCGATTGGAGACAATTAAACCCTTCATTATTTAATGCTCTTGAGGTAGAAAAAAATGTAATGTTTTTAATTTTGTTGCTTATAATAATAGTGGCTGCTTTTAATCTTATTTCTTCTATGATTATTTTGGTGTCAATGAAAAGAAGAGATATAGGTGTATTGAGAATATTAGGAGTAAAAAAAAACCAAATATTAAAAATATTTATTATTAATGGTTCAATTATTGGTATATTAGGTACTATTATTGGATGTTTTCTAGGCTTAATTTTTTGCATAAATATAAATGAAATAAAAAGTTTTATTGAATTGTTTCTTGATTCTAATTTGTTTTCTGAGGAAATTTATTTTTTCTCACAACTTCCGGTTATAATTAATTATTCTCAAATCTTAAAAATTGCTGTAATTTCTACTTTTCTTTCATTCATATCAACTATTTACCCCTCGGTAAGGGCATCTAAGGTTGATCCGATAAATCTTATCAAATGGGACTGATTTGCTGAGTTTAAAAAATATAAGTCAGAATTATTTTCAAGGTGATTCAATTATCAAGGTTTTATCTGAACTTAATTTTTCAGTAAAAGGAGTAAAAAATATTGGTATTATAGGACCTTCTGGATCTGGAAAATCAACTTTTCTAAACATATTAGGAATGATAGAAACACCAACGTCTGGTGAATACATTCTTCAGGGTAAAAACTGTTTTGGTTTGTCTCAAAATAATAAAACAGAAATTAGAAGAAAATTTATAGGGTATATTTTTCAAAATAATCAGTTGTTAGAGGATTTTAATGTTCTTGAAAATATTGCTTTTCCATTAATTCTAAACGGCGAGTCATTTGGTAAAGCAAAACAAAGATCCCTTATTCTTTTAGATAAGTTAGGTTTGATAAATAAAAAATTTTTAAAACCTGGTTTATTATCAGGTGGAGAACAACAAAGAATTGCAATTGCCAGAGCATTGATTAAAAACCCGGTTTTGCTCCTTGCCGATGAACCTACAGGTAGTTTAGATAAAAATAATTCTTCATTAGTAATGGATCTTATACTTAGTTTGACAAAAAAAAATAAGACAACTTCTGTTATTGCTACTCATAATTTGGAAATAATTAAAAGGTTGGATGTTTGTTATAAAATTGAAAAAGGTAAATTAATTGAAATTTAGTCCAAAGTTTATTCATCTTAGAAATTACACTCAATATTCTCTATCTAAGGGGGCAATAAAAATTAACGAATTAATTCAATTTTGTGTTGAAAATAAAATACCTTGCATCTCAATTACTGATTTTAATAATTTATTTGGGTGTATGGAGTTCTCGATTGAATGTATTAAAAAGGGAATTAAGCCAATTTTAGGTTCAAATATTTATTTTAGAGATGAAAATTTTGCTCCGGGATTTCTTCTCCTATTATGTAAAAATGAAAAAGGATTTCAAAACTTATCTAAATTAATTTCAATTTCAAGTCTCAAAAACTCATTAAATACTGATGTATTTGTTACAGTCGATAATTTAAAAAGTTTTAATGAAGGTTTGATTTGCCTCGCAGGTGGTCAATTTGGAGTCTTAAGTGAAAACTTTCGACGATATAATTTTGGAGTTTGTGATAAACTTATAAATCTTTTCCAAAAAATTTTTAAAAATGATTTTTTTCTAGAAATTCAAAGATTAACGAATAAAGAAATAAATTTTAACAATTATCTAATTTCTAAATCTTTTAATTATAAAATTCCATTAGTTGCTACGAATGAGAATTTTTTTTTAGATAAGAAATTTTTTAATTCCCACGATGCATTATTAAGTATTTCTGAGCAAAAATACATTGATTCTGAAGATAGATTAAAAAGTAATCCAGAGTACTATTTAAAAAAAGAATCTCAGATGCTTGAATTATTTTCAGATATTCCGTCAGCATGTTCGAACACAGAGTTGATTGCACAGAAATGTAACTTTTATCTTGAGGAAAAACCGACTATTCTTCCTAAAGTTTATCATTCAAAAGTAGAGGAAGATAATTATTTAAAAAAACAATCTGAAGAAGGTCTTTTAAATAGACTTAAAAAAGAAAAATCTAATGAAAATAAAATTTCAAGTTATAAAAAAAGGCTAGATTATGAAATCCAAATAATTACACGAATGGGTTACTCGGGTTACTTTCTAATAGTTTCGGATTTCATTAACTGGGCAAAAAAAAATAATATTCCTGTTGGTCCAGGTAGAGGTTCTGGAGCTGGTTCATTAGTGGCTTGGTCACTATTTATTACAGATCTAGATCCTATAAAATTTGGACTGTTATTTGAAAGATTTTTAAATCCAGAGAGAGTTTCACTTCCTGACTTTGATATCGACTTTTGTATGGAAAAAAGAGATGAAGTTATTTCTTATGTAAGAAAAAAATATGGAGAGCTTAATGTTGCGCAGATAATTACTTTTGGTTCATTTCAAGCAAAAGTAGCTATAAGAGATGTAGGGAGGGTTATGCAATTACCATTAAATTTGGTTGATGATATCTGTAAAATGATACCTTATAACCCTGCTCAACCTATTGGATTAAGTCAAACTTTAGGCGATGAAAAAATAAAAAAACTAATAAAAAATGATTCAAATATTAAAAAACTATTTAAAATTTCTATAGATTTAGAGGGTTTATATAGACATGTTTCTACTCATGCAGCAGGAATAGTCATTTCAGACACTTCTCTCTTAAATTTACTTCCACTTTACAAGGATACAAAATCTGACATTCCAGTTACTCAATTTTCTATGAAATATGTTGAAAAGATGGGACTAATAAAGTTTGATTTTCTTGGATTAAAAACCTTAACAGTAATTGATAAAGCCTGTAAATATCTAAAAGACATTGGAAAAAAAGTAGATATAAATGAACTTCCATTAGATAATTCAAAGACTTTCGATCTGCTCAAAAAAGGCGACACTACTGGTGTATTTCAACTTGAAGGTCAGGGAATGAAAGAAACTCTTAAAAAAGTTTTGCCTGATAGATTTGAAGATATTATTGCTGTTGTTTCACTTTATAGACCAGGACCAATGGATAATATTCCTACCTATATTAATAGAAAACAAGGTAAAGAAGAATATGATTATTTACACCCATCATTAAAAGAAATTCTAAATGAAACCCATGGAATTATGGTCTACCAGGAACAAGTTATGTTAATAGCCCAAAAATTAGCAGGATTTAGTTTGGCAAAAGCTGATCTGCTAAGAAGAGCAATGGGAAAAAAAATTAGATCAGAAATGCTTGCACAGAAATCAAATTTTGTTCAGGGATGTATGGAAAATAAAATTTCGGAAAATAAAGCTCAAAATCTATTTAATGAAATAGAAAAATTTGCAGGTTATGGTTTTAACAAAAGCCATGCAGCAGCGTATGCAAAAATTGCATATCAAACAGCATTTTTGAAGGCTAATTATCCTCTTGAGTTTTTTTGTTCACTAATGAACCACGATGTAGGAAATTTTGAAAAGATTTCAAATTATTGCTATGAAATAAAAAGATTAAACTTTCAATTATTTACACCCGATATTAACAAATCGGATGTTTTCTTTAAGGTTGTTTATAATAACAATAAGAAAGCAATCGGAATTAGTTATGGTTTAAGCGCAATTAAAAATATTGGTGAAAATTCAATAATGGAGCTTTTAGATGAAAGAAGAAAGAATGGAAAATTTAATTCTCTACTTAATTTATTACAAAGAGTAAACAACAAAATATTAAATAAAAAAGTGTTAGAAGGTTTAATTTTTTCAGGATCTCTAAATTCCATAGAAAAAAACCAGAACTTTTTATACCAAAATATTGATAAAATAATTAATTTTAATTCTAGTTATCATAAAAATGTTTCAAAAGATCAAGATAATCTTTTTTCTGACTTTATTGATCATAAACAATTTGATTCGACAAATTATAAAGATTGTAAACTTGAAGAAAAATTAACAATGGAGTTTGACTCATTTGGATTTTACTTATCAGATCATCCTTCTAAATTCTATAAAACGTTAAATAATAATAAAAATATAACAAGTATTTGTAATATCAACCATATTGAATTTGACTCTGATACAATAAATAAATCATTTAATGTAATTTCTCTTATTTCTGAACTTAATGAAAGAACATCCAAAACTGGGAAAAAATATTGTTTCATAAATTTATCTGATGAAACAGGAAGCCTTGATGCAATTTGCTTTTCAGAAGTTTTAAAATCTTCACAAAATTATTTAAAAATTGGTAAAGTAATATTTTTACGGCTTGATTTTCAAAACTTCAAAGATTCTAGTAGACCTGTAATTACTTCTATAACTCCATTAAATGATCCTGAGAAAAAATTAAAATATTTAATTTCATTAGATAAAGATAATTTAAATTATCAGAAGTTGAAATTATTATTAGATGAAAATAATAATGGTAACAATGAATTTTTCTTCAAAATTTTACATTCTAATCATGAAATAAAAATCACAAGTAATAATAAATTTAACGTCAATATGGACTTTTTAGTTTCTTTAAAAAATACAGAAGGCGTTATAGATATAAAAGAAATTAATTAAAAAAAGTATTGATTTATATTTTTAAGAATGTAATTTCTTATTTAATTTCAAACACACAACAGCTCTGGTGTTATTTGTTGTGTGAATGTAAAACCGGAGAATTATGCAAGATATATCAATTAAAGATCTTTTAGATGCAGGAGTTCACTTTGGTCATAAGACAAATAGATGGAACCCTAAGATGTCAGAATATTTGTATGGTCATAGAAATGGAATTCATATTATTGACCTACAAAAGACAATAGTTTTATTTAATGAGGCATTAAAAATTCTTAGAGACTTTTCATCACAGGGTAAAAGTGTTTTATTTGTTGGTACTAAAAGACAAGCTTCAGATTTAATTGAAAAATATGCTAAATCATGTGACCAATTTTTTATAAATAAAAGATGGCTTGGGGGAATCTTAACTAATTGGAATACCATTCAAAATTCTATTAAAAGATTAAAAAAAATTGAAGATATTCTAGAAAATAATTCGGAATCTTACACCAAAAAAGAACTACTTAAATTTCAAAATACAGCTGAAAAACTTAACAAATCAATTGGTGGAATTAAAGATTTAAATTCTAAACCTGATTTGCTATTTATAATCGATACAAATAAAGAATTTCTTGCTGTAAAAGAAGCTAATAAATCTGAAATTCCAATAGTTGCAATTCTCGATTCTAATTCAAATCCAGAAGGAATTGACTATCCAATACCTGGAAATGATGACGCCATAAGGTCTATTGAGTTTTATTGTAACGCAGTTGCTGAAACAATTAATAAAAATAAAACTAGAAATCAAAACGTTAAATCTGAAAGTAAAAATTAAATGCCGTTTACACCAGAGGATATAAAAAAATTAAGAAATAAGACTGGAGCTGGAATGATGGACTGTAAAAAAGCTTTGGATGAAACTAATGATATTGAAAAAGCTATTGATTGGTTAAGAAAAAAAGGTGTAAATACAGCTCAAAAAAAATCAGAAAGATCAGCTACTGATGGTCTGATTACCATAAGGATTGTAGGTAGTACTGGGGTAATTTTAGAAATAAATTCTGAAACAGATTTTGTTGCTAAAAATGAAAATTTCCAAGAATTTTGTGAAATTACATCAGAGCTTTGCGCCAAGAATAAAATTCAAAGTCTTGATGATCTTCTTGAATCTACTTATGAGAATTCAAATACTAAAGTTAAAGATGAGCTTACCAATTTAATATCTAAACTTGGTGAAAATATAGTTATTAAGAAATTAAAATTAGTAGATGACCCTAATATTAAACTACAAAAATATTTACATAATTCTGTATCAGAAAATTCAGGTAAACTTGGAGTTTTGTTATCTTTTAGTGTGAAAGAAAACAATACCAATGTTAGTGAATTATCTAAGCAAATATGTATGCATATTGCTGCTTCAGAACCAAAAGCATTAGATATTGATTCTTTAGATAGCTCTTTGGTTTCTAAGGAAAGGGATATTTACAATGACCAACTTAAATCGTCAGGAAAGCCTGATGACATTATCGAAAAGATTATAGATGGGAAAGTTAAAAAGTTTTATGAGGATGTCTGTTTGCTGGAACAGCCCTTTGTTATTGATAATAAAATTAAAGTAAAAAATGTCATATCTGAATTTAACAAAAATAATAATCTGGACTTAGCTATCAAAAACTACTTTATTTTTAAATTAGGTCTATAAGAAAACTATTTCATTTTGATCAATCTAAAAAAAAAGCATATTTTACTGAAGTTATCAGGAGAATCATTAATGGGAAATAATGATTTTGGAATAGATCTGAATACAATTAACTCTTTAACAGAACAAATATCAATTATCCACAAAGATGGTACTAAACTCTCTATTGTGGTAGGAGGGGGTAACATTTTTAGAGGTGTATCTGCATCTTCTTCTGGAATGGATCGATCTTCCGCAGATTACACTGGAATGATGGCAACAGTAATAAATTCATTGATACTCCAAAATTCCCTTGAACAAAAAGGCATTCAAACGAGGGTTCTTTCGGCCTTAAAAATGGATACAGTCTGTGAACCTTACATAAGGAGAAGGGCAATAAGACATATACAAAAAAATAGGATTGTTATTTTTGCAGCTGGTACAGGAAACCCCTTTTTTACTACAGATACTGCTGCTACACTTAGAGCTTCAGAAATGAAGTGTGACTTTTTACTTAAAGCAACAAAGGTAGATGGAATTTATGACTCTGACCCATTAAAAAATTCAAAGGCAAAAAAATTTAATGACCTAACTTATGATGATGTAATTAGTAGAAACTTAAAAGTAATGGATATAACTTCTATAACACTCGCTAAAGAAAATAAAATTCCGATTGTAGTTTTTTCAATATTGCAAAAAGATTCTTTAATTGAGATAATAAATGGTAAGGGTTCTTTTACAGTAATAAAAAGTTAGAGTTATGTTTGATTTGAAAATATATGAGGAAAAAATGGAAAAAGCTGTTGAAGTTTTAAAAAGGGAGTTTTCTGGACTTAGAACAGGTAGAGCTTCAACATCTTTATTAGATCCAATTTCAATTGAAGCTTACGGTTCAAAAGTACCCTTAAACCAAGTCTCTAATATTAGTGTTCCTGAATCAAGATTATTAACAGTTCAAGTTTGGGATGATTCACTTGTTAATACTGTTGAAAATTCAATAAGAAACTCTAACCTTGGACTTAACCCAATGATTGAAGGTAGCTTGATAAGAATCCCTATTCCTGAACTATCTGAAGAAAGAAGATTAGAAATAGTAAAAATTGCTTCTAAATATTCTGAAGATTCTAAGGTTTCAATTAGAAATATTCGTCGAGACGCAATGGAAAAAATAAAAAACCTTGAAAAAAATAAAGAAATTTCACAAGATGAATCTTTTAAGTTTTCTGAAGAAGTTCAAAAGATGACAAACGAATTGATAGAAAGAATAGATACTTTATTTACGGATAAGGAAAAAGATATATTAAGAGTATAATCAACGATCAATGATTCATGGAATTGATACTAAAACTTTGTTTCCATCACATGTTGCTTTTATAATGGATGGAAACAGACGATGGGCAAAAAAAAATAATCTACCTATTATTGACGGACATAAAAAAGGTGCTGAGATAATCAAGAAAATTGTTAGCAAATCAATTAAGCTTAATATAAAATACCTAACATTTTACGGATTTTCGACTGAAAATTGGAATAGAAGCAAAGTTGAAGTTATTCAATTACAATCATTATTAAAACTCTATTTAGATTCTGAAACTGATAATTTTTTGGAAAATAAAATAAATTTCTCTTTCATTGGTAATATAGAAAAATTTGATTCGCCAATAAGAAAAAAACTGTATAAATTAAGACAAGTTACAAATAGTTTTAATAAACTTTTTTTTACGTTAGCTTTGGGTTACGGTTCAAGAGGAGAGATTTTAGGAGCATTTAATAAAATAATAAAAAAAAAAATAAAAACTAAGATTACAGAGAGTATGATTTCTGAAAATTTAATGACTAGTCATCTACCTGAGCCAGATCTTGTAATAAGAACTTCTGGTGAAAAAAGGTTATCAAATTTCTTATTGTGGCAAATAGCTTATTCTGAATTATATTTTACTAAAACTCAATGGCCTGATTTTGATATTAAAAGATACATGACTGCTTTAAAAAATTTTGTTAATAGAAGACGAAGATATGGTGGCGATTAATGGCGAAAAATTTTCAATTAAGGTTTTTTTCATCTATTTTTCTTTTTCCTCTTTTATTTCTTCTTTTTTCAAAAAATAATTTAATTTTTTTCTTCATCATCCAAATCTTGCTTTCACTAAGTTTATGGGAATTTTTTAGGTTGAAAATATTCAAAGACTTATCTGAAGATATAAAAAAAAAAAAGTTTATACTCTTCTTAGTAGACAAAAAATAAGTAGCTTAGATTTTCTTATTATATTTAAGGTTAACACGTTATTATTGTTATTTCATTATTCAAATCAAATTTTAATTTTATTAATATCAATATTTCTTGTTCTTTATATTTATTTTATTTTAAAATTTGATTTTGAGAAAGTTATTGGTCTTATTTATTGTTCAGCACCCTTTTTTATACTAATTAATCTTAGAAATGATAATAATTATGAACAATATTTATTTTTTATTTTTTTTTTTACGATTCTAACTGATGTTTTTTCGTATCTTATAGGTAAAATTTTTAAAGGTAAAAAAATTTATCCTTCATTAAGTTCTGGTAAAACTTTTTCAGGAACTTTTGGAGGGATTTTCACTCCTTGTATAGTTTCTGTTTTTATGTTTGCAAACATAACGGAAGTTTATTTAATTGTATTTTCTTCAATATTTTTTTCTATAATTGTCCAACTTGGAGATCTTTTAGAATCTTACTTTAAAAGATTATGTAATGTTAAAGATAGTAGTAATTTGATTCCTGGTCATGGCGGTGTTTTAGATAGGCTTGATGGACTATTTTTATTAATCATAATAATATTTATTTTAAAAATGCTAAATTTTAATTTTTTTTTTATAATATAAAGTTAGATGAAAAAAAAAATTACAATATTCGGTTCAACAGGTTCAATAGGCGATTCGACTTTAGATCTTGTAAAGTGTCATCCTGAAAAATATGAAATAGTTGGCTTGTCTATTAATAATAACTATAAAAAATTAATGAAACAGGTAAATAACTTTAAACCAAAGATAGTTTCTATTAATGATACTGAATCCTTCAAAAAATTTAAGGAAGTAAATTCTAATAAATCTTTAAAGGTTGTTAATGGTAAAGATTGTTACGATGAAATACTTGACTACGAAACTGATATGGTTGTTGCTGCTATTACTGGTTCAACAGGATTAATGCCTGTCGTCAAGGCTGCAAAAAAAGGCATACCCATTGCATTAGCTAATAAAGAGAGTTTGGTTTGTTCAGGATCGTTGATCAAATCCATCGCCAAAAAAAATGGCTCAATCATACTCCCAGTTGATTCAGAACATAATGCAATTTTTCAAGTATTAGATTCAAAAAATCGATCACATGTTTCAAAATTAATTTTAACAGCATCTGGTGGTCCTTTTTTAAATAAAAATATTAAAGATCTTGCTAATATTACTCCAGAACAAGCTGTTAAACATCCTAATTGGTCAATGGGAAAAAAAATTTCTGTTGATTCAGCAACAATGATGAATAAAGGTCTCGAATTGATAGAAGCACATTATTTGTTTGAAATGCCTTATAAAAAAATTGATGTGATTATTCATCCAGAGTCTATTGTGCATTCTTGTGTTGAGTATACAGATGGATCGATTTTGTCTCAAATGGGAACACCTGATATGCGTATACCAATTTCTTTTGTTCTTGCCTATCCGGATAGGATATCTAACTCTGTAAAAAAGCTTGAGTTAGGAAAAGTAAAACAACTTACTTTTTTAGAACCTGATCTTGAAAAATTCCCATGTTTAGAATTAGCTTATGAGGCTTTAAAAATAAAAAAAAGTGCGCCGACAATCCTAAATGCAGCTAATGAGATAGCTGTTGACGCATTTTTATCCAACAAAATTAAGTATTTATCAATACCAAAGCTAGTGGAAAAAACTTTAAATAAAGCTTCATTTTCCAATATCAATAATATAAAAGATGTGCTAGAAATAGATTACGATGCAAGGCAAATTGCAATTAGTATGGTTTTTTCTGGAAAGTATTAGTTTTCATGCTGGATATAGTTTTTAATTCAATAATTCCTTTTGTAATTATTCTTACAATTCTTGTTTTTGTTCATGAGCTAGGTCACTATCTTGCAGCGATAAAAAATAATGTTAAGGTTGAAGTTTTTTCTATTGGTTTTGGAAAAGAGTTATTTGGTTTTACCGATAATTCAGGTACAAGATGGAAATTTTCTCTCTTACCATTAGGTGGCTATGTAAAAATGCATGGAGATGCTGATGAAGCAAGTACAAAAAGAAGTAAAGAAAACATTGATCCTAAAAGGTCTTTTCATAATAAATCAATAAGCCAACGATCGGTTATTTTATTTGCAGGTCCAGCTGCAAATTTCATTTTTTCAATAATTTTGCTTATATTTATTAATTGTTTTTATGGTTTTACTTCAACCAAACCAATAATAAGTGAAATAGAAAAGAATATGCCAGCAGATCTTTCAGGATTGAAAGTTGGTGACACTATTATAGAAATTAATGAAAAAAAGATATCAGATTTTTCTCAACTTAGGTCAATGGTTTCTTCTAGTGAAACTATCAAAGTTACATATAGTCGGGATGATAAAATTGAAATCATTAATATAAAAACCGTTGATGGTAAAATTGGAATTAAAGGGACAATTGAAAAAAGAAAATTAAGTTTTTTAGATTCATGTATGACTTCTATCCAGCAATTTTACAATTTTGTTAAGATGACTCTTGTTGGTATTTATGAAATGATTTCAGGCCAAAGGGGAACTGAAGACTTAGGTGGACCAATTCGTATTGCTGAATTATCTGGAGATTTTTGGAGTAAAGGAATTCATAGTACTCTTTGGTTTATGATGATTATTTCACTTAATTTAGGTTTAATAAATCTTTTTCCTATCCCTATGCTAGATGGTGGACATTTGCTTCTCAATTTTATTGAATTTGTAAAAGGTTCTCCGCTCAATAAAAAGTCACTTGAGTTAGTTCACATGCTTGGTTTAGTTTTACTTCTTTCATTAATGGTATTTGCTACATACAATGATCTTTTAAGAATAATAAAATAAATATAATGAAAAGCTATTTACTATATTTTTTTTTTAGTATTTTTTTTTCATTTACCTTTGCTCAATCCCAATCGCCAGGGACTCCTTCATCCAGTTACGACTTTGACTACTATTCTAAGGAAAAAAAGAATAATGAACCAGATCCTAGTATTTTATTGGAAAACCTTAACACTGTTACTAATGTAATAGTTCAAGGTAATAGAAGATTAGAATCCAATTTGATTATTAATGAATCTCAAATTCAAACATTAGGTACCAACGAGAAAAGTCTTAGTAAAGCAGTAAAAAATCTTTATAAAACTGGTTATTTTGATGATGTTCAAATTTTTAAAGATAAAAATTTCATTTATATCAACGTCAAAGAAAACCCAGTTGTTGATTTAATATCTATTGAAGGAAATAAAGAAATTTCTGACGAGCTAATCCTAGAGGAATTAACCATAAAGTCTAGAAATGTTTATTCTATCGATGTAATAAAAACTGATGCAGATATCATTGAAACTTTATACAAGCGACAGGGTTTTTTTTCAACATATGTAGAACCAAAAGTAATAAAAATTGACGATAGTAGAGTTAATCTTGTTTTTGAGGTGTATGAGGGTAAAGAAGCAAAAATTAAAAAAGTAAATTTTATTAATAATAAAGTATTTTCAGATTCTACACTCAAAGACGTAATTAGTTCTACAGAATACAGATGGTATGAATTCTGGGGTAGTAATGATAAATTTGATAAAGATAGAATAAATTATGACAAGGATCTTTTAAAGAAATATTACTATGATAATGGATATATAGATTTTCGAATAATTTCTGTAAACTCAAGTTTAGTAGATAATAGAAAAGATTTTGTAGTTAACTTTTCAATTTATGAGGGAAATAGATACAAAGTTTCAAATGTTAATGTTAGATCAAACATTAAAAATTTACAAAAATTAGATGTTTCTAATTTAATTGAAATTTCACAAGGTGATTGGTACAGCTCTATAGATATTGATAATTCAATAAAGAATATAACCGAAAAAGCTAGTCAATATGGTTATGCTTTCGTTGAAGTATATCCAGTGATAAAAAAAAGGATGGGTTTTGTAGATTTAACATTTGAAATTGAGGAAGGAAAAAAAATTTTTATTGATAGAATTGACATCCTGGGAAACTTAAAAACTGTAGATAAAGTAATTAGAAGAGAACTTGAACTTGTTGATGGTGATCCGTTTAATTCTGTTAAATTAAGACAAAGTGAAAGAAATGTTAATAATACAGCTCTTTTTGAAGGTGTCGAAATAAAGCTTGATGAGTCATCAGATGCCAATAAAGCAAACGTAGAAGTTGAGGTTAAAGAAAAGGCTACTGGACAATTTTCAGTTGGAGGGGGGTTTTCATCACTAGATGGAGCGATTGGGAATGTTTCAATCAAAGAATCTAATCTCTTTGGTGAAGCTAAAGAAGTTACTCTTGCGCTCGGTATATCAACAAGAAAGCAGGAAGTTGATTTATCATATACTAATCCGTATTTTTTAGATAAAGATGTGGCAGCTGGTATAGATTTATTTAATGTTAGAAGAAATAATAAAAGATACAGTGGGTACAAACACAATATTCTTGGTTTTAGACTTCGATCTGGATACGAGATAATCAACGATGTGAGGCACTTTTCTAGTTACACTTTAAAGAGGGACAAAATCCATGATATAAGTAATACCACATCAAGATATATTCAAGATCAAGAAGGTAAACGAGTAACCTCAATAATTGGACAAGCAATTCAATACAGTTCACTAAATGATAGAATTAACCCAACTGAAGGTATGCGGGTTCGTCTTGATTTAGATTACTATGGGTTAATTGGAGATTCAGAACACTTTCAAAGTGAATTGAAAGTAGCAAATTTTTTTAGAATAGCTGATGGAGTGGTTTTAGGAAATTTTATTGAGGGAGGTTATATTCTTCCCATCAAAGATGTGAAAATTAACGATAGATTTTATATAAATGGAGACAGACTAAGAGGTTTTAAAAATCTTGGAATTGGACCTAGAGATTCTTCAACTACAGATGCACTAGGAGGAGAAATTTATTATTTAAGTAGAAATGAAGTAACTTTCCCGTTAGGTCTACCAGATGACCTAGGGTTAGCTGGGTTAGTATTTGCTGATATCGGTACCTTATATAGTTTATCTGATTCTGGGGTAGATGTGTTAGATGAAAATAAAATTCGAGCTTCTGCAGGCATTGGAGTTTCTTGGGTTTCTCCTTTTGGTCCTGTAAAGTTTTATCTATCCAAAGCTATTCTTAAGGAAAATTATGATAAAAAAGAGATTTTTAGATTTAGTTTTGGTACAACATATTAAACAATTAAATTTTAAGGAGTATTATGGTTAGATTATTATTGTTAATTGTATTTTCATTCTTTTTTGTAGAAACAAAAGCACAAGAAAAGCCAACTGAAACCAAAAAAGAAAGATCATTTAAATCTGGAGTAGGCGTTGTTGATATGAAAAAAATTCTTCAAGACTCTACTGCTTATCAGGCGTTAGTTGATCAGTTTGAAGAAAAGAGAAGAAAACATCGAAATAAATTTACAAAAATTGAGGATGTAATAAGAGATGAAGAAAGCAAATTATCAAAACAAAAAGGTGTATTATCCAAAGAGGTATATGCTCAAAAAATAAAAGATCTTAATAAAAAAATCAATGAACTAAAATCTAAACAAACCGGTGAAGCTCAAAAATTTGAAAGGGAATTTGAAAAATCAACAAATAAGATTCAGGGAGCTCTTATTGATGTTCTTTCCATGATAGCGAATAAAAATAAGTTAGATATTGTTATGGCTAAAAATCAACTTCTTCTTGTAGGAAGAGATATCGATTTAACTGAGGATGCAATTAAAGAGTTAAATAAAATATTACCAAAAATAATTAAAGATTAGTTTAAAAAGAGTATTACTTTGATAGATAATTGTTTTTATAATAACGTTGGTCCTTTTACTCTGTCTGATATTGCTTCAAAACTAAATTTAGAGTTTTTAGGTGATCCTAATTTTAAAATTAACGATATAGCAACACTTGAGGAGGCATTACCTGATGAAATAAGTTTTTTTCACAAAAATAAATATAGAAATCAACTTAATAATACAAAAGCTGGGGTTATAATTTTAAAAAAAACCGAGAAAAAAAAAGTCAATTTTAAAAAAGATTTTTTATTTTCAGATGATCCTTATTTAACTATGGCGCAAATAGCTTCAATTTTTTACCCAGACTGTGAATATCCGAATTTTTCATTTTCAAACTCAAAAAGCAATAAATCTATTTCCGAAAATTGTTTTATACATGAAAATTCTAAAATTGGAAATAATTGTATTATAGGTTCATTTGTTAAAATTGGACCTGGGGTTAAGATTGGATCAAATTGTATTATTGGGGATAATGTAAGCATATATTATTCGATTATTTCAGATAATGTAAAAATTTATAGCGGTGTTCAAATTGGTGGTGAGGGATTTGGGTTTATATCAACTAAAAACTATTTTAAAAAGATTCCTCAATTAGGAAGAGTAATTATTGAAGATAATGTTGAAATTGGTTGTAATTCAACTGTAGATAGAGGGTCAATCGGTGATACAATAATTTCAAAAAATGTTATGATTGATAACCTTGTTCACGTTGCTCATAATGTTAAGATAGGTAAAAATACTATTATTGCCGCAATGACCGGAATATCCGGGAGTTGTGAGATAGGAAGTAATTCTATGATTGGTGGTCAAGTGGGCATTAGTGGTCATTTAAAAATTGGAAATAATGTGAAAATTGCAGCTAAAAGTGGGGTTATGAGGGATATTCCAGATAACACAAGTGTAGGAGGTTATCCTGCATTCAACATAATAGATTGGCATAGAAGTACTATTTTAAATAAAAAAAAAGATAATGGAAAAAAAAGAACTTAATATTGAAGAAATTAAAGACCTAATTCCTCATAGATATCCATTCTTGTTGATTGATAAATTGACTGATATAATTCCGGATACCAGTGCTACAGGTATTAAAAATGTAACTTTTAATGAAAATTTCTTTCAAGGACATTTTGAATCAATGTCAGTAATGCCTGGGGCCTTAATAATTGAGTCTATGGCTCAATCTGCTGGTACGTTAGTTATGTACAGTTTAAAAAAAAAATCTAAAAATACATCTGTTTACTTATTAACTGTTGATAAAGCTAAGTTCAGAAAACCTGTGTGTCCAGGAGATGTTTTAATGAACAAAGTAGAAAAAAAACAAAAGATTAAAAATATATGGAAATTTACCTGTAGATCATTTGTTAATGATGAATTAGTATCGCAAGCAGAAATATCAGCTATTTTAAATACTCCTTAATCAATGAAATATTTTGAAATTTTTTTTTATTTGTTCTTATTTTAAGAAACTTTAAGTTTAAATTCATGATTAATAAACTTTCCTTCATAGATGAAAAAGCAACTATTGGCAGTAACGTAAAAATTGGACCATTTTGTTTTATTGGAAAAAATGTAAAAATTGCAAAGAACTGTAATATTCATAATCATGTAAGCATTACAGGCAATATAACCATAGAAGAAAATACCGAAATTTTCCCTTTTTCATCAATTGGTTCGGCTCCTCAAGACCTAAAATATAAAGGAGAAGAAACGACTATACAAATAGGAAAAAATTGCAGAATTCGTGAATATGTCACAATTAATCCAGGTACAAACGGAGGAGGAAAGATTACAACAGTAGGAGATAATTGTTTACTAATGATTGGAACTCACATTGCTCATGATTGTCGTATTGGAAATAATGTTATTTTTGCAAATCATTCAACTTTAGCAGGACATGTTATTGTTGAGGATAATGTTGTTGTAGGAGCGCTTAGTGCAATTCATCAATTTTGTAGAGTTGGAGAAGGAGCTATGATTGGAGGAATGTCTGGTGTTACTGCTGACGTGATTCCATTTTCAACTGTTATGGGAAATCGAGCAAAATTATCTGGAATTAATATATTGGGTTTAAAAAGAAGGAATATAAAAAAAAAAGAAATATCAGAGTTTAGAAAAACTTTTAAATATATTTTTTTTGATAAAGAATATACTTTTAAAGATAGAGTGGCAGAAGTAATGAAAAAAAAACATGAGAATCATATTGTTTTAAAACTTTTAAAATTTATTCGTAATCACTCTGACAGATCTTATTGCATGCCAGATATATAAAATGAATAAGATTATTTTTATTTTCGGGGATGGTAATTTACCAAGACTTATTTTAAAAAAAATAAAGAACTCTAATTTAGAGTTTAAAATTTTATCTATTGGTCAAAAAAACCTATTTAAATCACTTAATTCCAAGTCTGTCAAATTAGGAAAAATTATCACTGAACTAAAGGGTTTTAAGAAAAAAGGGTTTTCAAAAATTCTAATGGCAGGGGCAATTAACAGACCTAGATTATCGGATATTAAGCCTGACTTTAATAGTCTAAAGTTACTACCTAAATTTACAAAAATACTTTTTGAGGGTGGTGATAACAAATTATTAAAATTCGTAATAACTGAGCTAGAAAGTCTAAATTTTAAAATTTTGTATATTCACAAAACTTTTCCCGATTTATTCTTAGGTACTGGAAATCAAACCAAAATAAAAATTTCGAAAAATTCTTTTAAAGATATTCATAAAGGTTCCCTGATTTTAAAAAATAATTCTAAATTTGATATAGGACAATCAATTTTGATTCAAGAGGGAAATGTAATTGGAATAGAAGCTGTTCAAGGTACTGATAATTTAATCAAACAATCTTTACCATATTTACAAAAAGTCAAAAAAGGTATTTTGATTAAACTTATCAAGGTTAAACAGGATTTAAGAGCTGATTTGCCAACTATTGGACTTAAAACCTTAATTAATTGTTATGATAGTGGAGTTATAGGTATTGCCTACAGTGCAAATAAGACTATTTTTTTAGAAAGAGAGAAAATATTAAGCTTTTGTAAACAGAAAAATTTTTTTTTATATGGTTTGTGATGAAAATTTATATTATTGCAACTGAAGCTTCAGGTGATTATCTAGGCTCTAATTTAATTAAAGAACTAAAAAAAAAAAAAATTAATTCAATTGAAGGTATTGGTGGTGATCTAATGAAAATGGAAGGTTTTAATTCCTGGGTTCCAATTGAAAAGTTCAATACAATTGGATTAATTGAAGTAATAGTTAGATTACCAAAGTTCTATCAAATTTTTAAAAAAGTAGAAAATATTATAAAAAAAAATCCTCCTGATATTCTTATTACAATTGATTCTCCAAGTTTCAGTTATAGACTTGTAAAAAAATTGCAAGGCTTAAGAAAAAAAGTAAAAATGATTCATTATGTTGCTCCAACAGTTTGGGCATGGAAAAAATATAGAGCTAAAATTTTTGCTAAGCTTTATGATAAGTTATTTATACTTTTTAAATTTGAAAAAAATTTTTTTGTTAAACACGGATTAGAAACTCATTGGATTGGACATCAGATTTTTTTTGAAAAACCTAAAATTAAAAAAAGAAAAATAATTTGCTTTCTCCCTGGATCAAGAGAAATTGAAATTAAGAATAACCTTAAAAAAATGAAGTATATTTTAAATGATATCATTCGCGAATATCCAGATTTTAAATTCTATATTCTAGGTTTCAGACATCATAAGAAAATTATCAATAAAATCTTACAAAACTCTAAGGTCTCAATTATAACTAATCATGATTTGAAACAAAAAATTATGATGCAGTCTTCACTTGCACTGGCCGCTTCTGGAAGTGTAACATTAGAATTAAGCAAATATCAAACGCCTATGGTTGTTGTGTATGACACTAATTATTTGACTAGAATTTTAATAAAAATTTTTGTCAAAGTTAAATTTTGTTCTTTAATAAATATTTTTTATAATAAAGAAGTTATTCCTGAATTTGTTTTTGAAAAATTTACTTATAAATTAGTTATTGATGAAATGAGGAGTTTATTAAATGATGAAAGATTAAGAAAAAGACAAATAAAATATATGGATGACTTTTCAAAAAAAATGTTAAATAATGAAAATCCTTCAAAACTATTAGTTAATCGTATTTATAATAAATAGTTATGTAATTTCTCCTGGATACATTTGTTTAATATTTCTTCTTTTATTTATTTCTACAAATTCACGTTTATTTTTACCTGTATAAAGCTGTCTAGGTCTACTAATTTTTGTATTAGTTAACTCAGTCATTTCTTTCCATTGAGATATCCATCCAACTGTTCTTGCTACTGCAAAAATAACTGTAAACATTGATTCAGGCATTCCTAGTGCTTTTAAAATTATTCCTGAGTAAAAATCAACATTTGGATATAATTTTTTTTTTTATAAAATAGCTGTCATTTAGTGCTATTTCTTCCAGTTTTGTTGCTAATTTAAACAAAGGTAAATTAAAATTATCTTCTTCTTTTAATAGATTATGACAATATTTCCTGAGTACATTTGCTCTAGGATCATAATTTTTGTAAACCCTATGTCCGAATCCCATTAATCTAAATGAATCTGTCTTGTCTTTTGCTTTTTCTATAAATTTTTGAATATTATCTATTGAGCCAATTTCATTAAGCATCCTAATAACGGATTCATTTGCTCCTCCATGTGCTGGTCCCCACAAAGAAGCAACTCCAGCCGCTACACAAGCAAATGGATTGGCTCCAGAAGATCCTGCCATTTTGACCGTAGATGTGGAAGCATTTTGCTCATGGTCAGCGTGAAGTATTAAAAGTTTATCCAGGGCTTCTATGCTAGCTTTAGATGGATGATATTCACCACAGGGGGTTGAAAATAACATGTGAAGAAAATTTTCACTGTAACTTAAATTATTTTTCGGATATATGAAAGGCTGACCTAAAGAATATTTATAAGCCATCGCCGCCATAGTAGGTAATTTTGCTAATAATCTACTTACAGCAACCCACATTCCTTCTGTAGAAGAGAAGTCATAATTTTTTTCAGAATAAAAAGATGATAAAGCACCGACTATACCAACCATTACAGCCATTGGATGAGAGTCACGACGAAAGCCACTATAGAACCTCAATAATTGTTCATGTAACATGGTATGATTAGTTAAAATTTTGATAAATTTTTTTTTATTTTCAATGTCTGGTAGTTCACCATTTAAAAGTAGATAACAAACTTCTGGATAATCAGATTTTTCTGCTAGTTCTTCGATTCTATAACCTCTGTGAAGTAAAATACCTTTCTCACCATCAATAAAAGTTATTTCTGAAGAACAACTTGCTGTTGAGGTAAACCCTGGGTCGTAAACAAACATTCCTGTTTTTGAGTAAAAAGCAGCAAGATCAGCAACATCTGGTCCAAATGATCCTTTTTTTATTTTGAACTCAAATTTGTTGTTATTTCTATTATCAACAACTGTAATAGTATCTTTTTTTTTCAATTCTAGTTCCAGTTTATTTGTATTTTTTTTAGGGTTAATTCTTTACCAATTATTGTCATTACTTTTGATACAGATGGTCCATTAACAGTTCCAAATAAAGCTAGTCTTAGTGGTTGACCTAAATCTTTAAATTTTAAATTCATGTTTTCTATAATTTCCTTTATAATGCTTTCTAATATATAATCATCCCAAGGTTCGATTAAAGACAATTTATCAACAAGCTTAGTTTTTAAATTTACAGAATTATTTAACATTTCCTTCTCAATTTTTGAGTATGAAAACTCCTCTTTATTAATTAAATTTAGATTTTCTATAAGTTCATTCAATGTATTTGACCTTTCTTTAAAAATACTAATTAAATTTTTTATTTTATTGATATCTTCCTTTGTATATTTGATTTTTGAAAAAGCCTCGGTATTTTGAATTTCGTTAAAAATAAAATCATCGTTTTTATTTTTAATATAAAAGTTATTAAGAAATAGTAGTTTTTTTTCATCAAGTTTAGAAGGAGATTTCCCTACTTTTTCTATTTTAAAATTTTCTATTGCTTCATCTATGGAAATAATTTCCTTATCTCCAAAAGCCCAACCTAATCTTAAAAGATAATTTATCATAGTTTCTGGTAAAAAACCTTTTTTTTTGTAATCATCAATTGATAGAGCATTGTGCCTTTTTGATAATTTTTCATTATTTTCGTTGTGTATTAAGGGCATATGCGAAAATTTCGGATAATAGCTTAAATATTTAAAAATTACCATTTGCCTGAAAGAGTTTGTCAAATGATCATCACCACGAATTATGTCAGTGACTGACATCAAAAAATCATCAACAGCTGAAGATAGAAGAAATGTAGGCGAGCCATCAGTTCGCAGTATTACAAAATCATCCAGCTCTTTATTATCAACTTTAACCTCTCCTTGAATTTGATCATCTATTACTGTTTGTCCCTCTATTGGCGACTTTATCCTAACACAAAACTGAGTATTTTTAGGATGATCAATTTTATCTCTCCATTTACTTTTAAACTTTTTATGATTCTTCTTTAATTCATGAATTTCATCGTCAGTGTGAAAGCATTTATATGCATAATTGTTATCGATTAATTGATTAATAATTTTCTTGTGTTCTAAGATTTTTTCACTTTGATAGATGATTTCACTGTCATATTGAACACCCAACCAATTAAGCCCATTTAAAATTGAATCTATCGATTCTTTTTTATTTCTTGTTTGATCAGTATCTTCAATTCTTATTCTAAATTTTCCCCCATTAGATTTAGCATGAAGAAAACTAAATAAGGCAGTTCTTGCGACACCAAGATGAAGAAAACCTGTTGGTGATGGAGCAAATCTAGTTATTATTTCCATTTTTTAGAATTTTCTTATCAATCCTACCAACTTACCTTGTATCTTCACTCTATCTTCTCCAAAAATTCTAATCTTATAATTTTTATTTGCAGGTTCAAGAGCTATAGAATTTTTAAAAGATCTAAACCTTTTTAAAGTTACTTCATTTTGATCTATTAAAGCTACTATTACATCACCAGAATTAGCAGCTTGTGTTTTTCTTATTACAACAATGTCACCGTCAAAGATTCCAGCATCAATCATTGAATCTCCAGTTACTTCAAGAGTGAAATGTTCATCTTTGTTATTTATAAGGTAATTAGGTACTGAAATCTGCTCAAAACTTCCCGTAATGGCTTCTATAGGATTTCCAGCAGCAATCCTACCGAGAAATGGAAGATCTTTTTCATTTTCGTTAACATTTGTATTAATACTTAGCGCTCTTGCTTTATGAGGAAGCCTATTAACAAATCCTTTTTCCTCTAAACTTAGTAGAAGTTTATGTATACCTGATTTAGATTTAATTTGTAAAAAATCTCTCATTTCATCAAAGGTTGGATAAACATGATTTTTATTGAAATATTTGATTAAAAAATCTAATAATTTTTTTTGTTTTAAAGTTAACATAATAAATGTTCTACATAAGTTCTACTAATTAGTCAAGTTATATCTTATTGTTAATTATATTTTCATATAAAAGCACATTGCATTCTGCACCCTTTTTTAAACTCTTTTCGAAAGGTTTTCTGACAAGTATACCATTTGATTCACTTAAAATTTTCATCTGTGCACTGTCTTGTTTTGAAAAAATATTAAAAAGGTTTGGTTTGTTTTTTATTTTTTTTATTCTTAAAAATAGTGTCAAATGTTTATTTTTCGTCAAGTTATTATTTAGAATAAGTCTTGTCTTTGAAATATTAATGTAATTGCTACCATAAAAACAATTAATAAATTTAGAAAAAAAAAAAACTAATGATGTGAAACACGAAACAGGATTACCTGGTAAACCCAAAAAATATCTATTTTTTGAAAACTTTCCAAATGTTGTTGGTTTCCCTGGTTTAATCGAGACTCTGTCAAATAAAATTTTCATTTTTTTATTAACTAGAACTTTTTTAACTAAATCATATTTTCCTCGTGAAATACCTCCTGATGTAATAAGAATATCAAAATCTCTTAGTTCATCGATTAATTTTTCTAAGTCCTCAATTTTGTCTTTCACAATATAAATATTTTTAAGATTACCTCCGAACTCATCAACTATTTTTTTAATCATTATTTGATTTGTTGATATTACCAGTGGACTTTCTTTCTTAGATGATATTAGTTCATCTCCAGTTATAATTACTATTACTTCTGGTTTTTTTAAAACTTTAATTTTGTTTATTCTCATAGCAGATGCAAGTGCAATTGCTCTACAGGTCATTTTTGTATTTTTGCTAAGACATAATTCTTTTTTTTTAAAGTCACTCCCTTTACTTCTGATAAAATTCTGAACCTTTAAATCTTTGATTATTAATTTATTATTAGAAATTAAAAATTGCTCTTTTGGAATTATTATTTTATTTTTTCCTGGAATAATCCCTCCAGTGAAAATTAATTTGGTTTGGCCTTTTTTAAAGTCATTTGTAAAACTGTCTCCTGCTTTGATTTCTCCAATAATCTCAATTTCTTTCAATCTTAAATCTGATTTAAATACAACTGCTCCATCCATCGAGGACAGATTGTCTCGTGGATAATCACATTTTGAATATAAATCGGTAGCAAGGATTCTTCCAAAACTTTCTTTAAGATCAATGAGTTCAGATTTTAAAGATCTTGATACATTTTTATTAATCAAATTTAGTGAACTATTAAAACTAATCATTTTCAAAAGTACCAGATTTACCACCTTTTTTGAATAAAAGTTTAAGCTCGGTTATAATTATTTTTTTATCTAATGATTTGCACATATCGTAGATCACTAATCCTGCAACTGAACAAGCAGTTAAAGCCTCCATTTCAACACCTGTCGAAAATTGAGTCTTAACTTCTGATAAAACTTCAATAGATAGATTTTTTTTATCAATTTTAAAGTCTATATCAATGTAGGATATTGGTAAATTATGACACAAAGGGATTAGTTCTGAGGTTTTTTTAGCTGCAGAAATTCCTGCTGATCTTGCGATATTATATATTTCGCCTTTAGGTGAATTGCTACTAATAATTTTTTCAAAAGATTTTTCTGAAAAATTTATTTTAAGTTTGGCTCTAGCTATTCTATTAGTTAATTTTTTTGTTGATATATCAACCATTGAAACTTTTTTTTTTTTTAAGTGAGAAAATGTCATTTTTTAATTATTTTTTTTGTTTCTTCGTAAATATTTTTTGATTTCATTAATGTTTCTCCAATTAAAAAAGCATCAGCACCACTTATAGTAAACTTTTTCAAGTCTTCATTACAGGTTAATCCGCTTTCACAGATTTTAATTGTTTTGTTAGGAATTTTATTTGAAAGTAAATGAAATGTATTTTTATCAATACCTAAAGTTTTTAAATTTCTATTATTAATTCCAATACAATTTACTTGTAATTTTATGGCACGTGATAATTCATTCTCATCATGTACCTCACATATTACATCCATTCCTAATTTGTTTGATAGATTATAAAATTTTTTTATTTGTAAATTATTTAGAATTGCAAAAATTAGTAAAATACAATCTGCACCCGCGTGATAACTTTCAATTATTTGCCACTCATCAATAATAAAGTCTTTTCTTAAAATTGGAATGTTTACAAATTTTTTAATTTGTGAAATGTAATTGATATTTCCACCAAAGTAGTTTTTTTCAGTTAATACAGAGAGACATTTTGCGCCAGCTTTTTCATAATCTATAGCAATTTTAATAGGATCAAAATTTTTGCAAATTAAACCTTTACTGGGTGAGCTCTTTTTAATTTCAGCAATTAAATTAAAGTTATTATCGTCTTTAACTAGTAACCTTTTAAGAAACCCTCTTGTTTGTATTTTTTGTTCTAAGGGTTTAAATTTTTTTTTTAAAAGAACTATTTCCTCATGCTTCAATTGACATATTTTGTCTAAAATATTCATATTAAGATGTAATTAATGAATTTAATTTTTTAAGTCCATGACCATTTTCAATATTTGTAGTAGCTTTGGATATGCCTTCTTTTATATTTTTAACTTTATTACATATAAGTAACCCTGCCGCGGTATTTAACACAACATTATCCCTTATTGCACCACTTTCCCCTTCAAAAAGACGTCTCATAATGAATGCATTTTCTTCAGGAGTTCCCCCTTTTAATTCACTTTCTTTTCTTATTTCAAAACCAATTTTTTTTGGGTCAAGTATTTTAACTTTACTAATTTTATTTTTTTTTACTTCAATAATATAATTTTTGGAAGTAGTGGTTAATTCATCATAACCTTTTTCTCCAAAAACAACCCACGACTTTTTTAAGTTCATTTTACTTAAACATTTTGCATGAGTAAGTAAATTTTCACGATTGCTGACACCCAAAAGTTGATAATGTAATTTCAATGGGTTTAGGAGTGGACCCAAAAGATTGAAAATTGTTTTAAAGGGTAAAGATTTTCTGACCTCTGCTACCTGTTTTAATGAACCATGAAAATTCGGAGCAAATAGAAAACAAATACCGTTAGTTTTTAGAGTTTTTTTTATGTAACTTAATTCAGAAGATGTATTAATACCCAGAGATTCTAAAACATCAAAACTTCCAGATTTTGATGTTACACTTCTATTTCCATGCTTTGAAATTTTGATATCAAATGTAGATAAAAGGATTGAGGTTGCTGTTGAAAAATTAAAACTTCCTTTGTTATCACCACCTGTGCCACAAGTATCCATGAACTCACCTGAAACACTTATTTTTTTACATTTTTTTTTTAAGTAATTTGTGAACGCGTATATTTCGTTAAAAGATTCTTTCTTTTTGTGCAGTAAAGTTAAAATTGATGATAATTGAACATTACTAATATTTGACTTAAAAATACCTTCTACCAAAAGATTTGCTTCAGAAGGGGAGAGATCCTTTCCATCTAAAAGATTATTAAAAATTTTTTTCATTTTGATTCTCCAAGTTTAATTATAAGGCGTTAAAGGTTAGAAAATTTTTTAATAATTGATGCCCAGAATCTGTGGCAATGCTTTCAGGGTGAAATTGTACACCAAAAATAGGTACCGCGGTGTGTTCAATTGCCATAACCGTACCATCTTCAATAGATGCAGTTATATTAAAATTTTTTGGAATACTATTTTTTTTTACAATTAGTGAGTGATATCTAGTAGCATTAAATGGATTGTTAATATTTCTAAAAAGCTTAGTGCTTTCATGATAAATTTTACTCACCTTGCCGTGTACTGGCTTGCCACTTTGTATGACTTTTCCTCCAAATGCCTCTGCTATTGCCTGGTGACCAAGGCAAACACCTAACATTGGAATTGGATTTGAAAATTCAGAATTTTTTTTTATTAATTCCAAACAAATTCCAGAGTTTTTTGGAGAGCTGGGGCCAGGAGAAATTACGAGAAATCTTGGTTTTAATTTAAATATTTTTTCAACTGAAATCTCATCATTCCTAAAAACTCTCACCGACTGACCTATTTCTTCAAAATAGTGAACTAAATTATAAGTAAAGCTATCGTAGTTATCTATTAGAATAAGCATTATTTTAGGTTATCTGCGTATTTGCACGCCGTTAATATTGCTAAGGCTTTATTTTCTGTTTCTTTAAATTCGTTTAGGGGCTTGCTGTCAGCAACAATACCTGCGCCTGCTTGAATATATATTTGTTTTTCTTTAATGAACGCAGTTCTTAATGCTATGCAAGTATTAATGTTACCATTGTTTGAAATATATCCAACTGAACCAGCATAAATATTTCTTCTATTCTTTTCTAATTCCTCGATAATTTCAATCGCTCTTATTTTTGGAGCACCTGTAACTGTTCCAGCAGGAAATCCACTGAACAAAACATCTGTACTAGTTTTTTTTTTGTTAATTTTTCCTTCAATATTTGAAACAATGTGCATTACGTGGGAAAAATATTCAATATACATTTTGCTAGTAACCTTAACTGTGCCAGGTTGTGTGACTCTACTAATATCGTTTCTTCCCAAATCTAGTAACATCAAATGTTCTGATATTTCTTTAGGGTCACTCAGTAAATCTCTTTCAAGTTTTTTATCTTCTTGTTTTGTTTGTCCTCTTTTTCTTGTGCCAGCTATGGGCCTAATTGTAACTTTATCATCTTCAAGTTTAATTAAAATTTCTGGACTTGAGCCAACTATAGAAAAGTCTTTAAAATTCATGAAAAATAAATAAGGTGAAGGATTCAAGTGTCTTAAAGCTCTATATATTGATACTGGGCTTGATTTTATTTTTGTTTTAAAAAGTCTTGATAAAACAACTTGAAAAATCTCACCTTCAAATATGTATTTCTTTGCTTTTTCAACCATTTTTTTAAATTCCAAATAAGTTGTGTTTGATTTTACATTTTTAAAAATATCTACATTACTATTTAAGTTATGAAGATTTAAGTTACTTTTTTTTAAAGGTTTAGTTATTTTTTGAATTAAGTTAGTTACTTCTAACTCAGCTAACTTAAAGGTTTCTAAAGCATTTTTTTGATTAGGAGAGATAATCTTACTTATATAAAGCTTGTCATTAACATTATCAAAAACTAATGTTAAGGATGGTCTTATAAAAATAGATTCGGGTAAATCAAGCTTATCCTTCTTAATCATTTCAACATTTTCAAAGTATTTAATCATTTCGTAACCTAGGTATCCAAATAAACCACATGCAATAGAAGGTAAATTGTGGGGTATCTTCAATTTATTTTCTTCAATTATTTTTTTTAAATTATCTAGTGGATCTGAATTTATTTTTTTTCTGATAATATGATTACTTGATTTTTTTACTTTTGAAATACCATTCTTACATTCCCAAATTAAATCTGGTTTCATGCCTATAACCGAATACCTGCCTTTCTGACTTCCTCTTTCTACAGATTCAAATAAAAATAGGTATTTCTCTTTTTCAAGCTTTAGAAGGGAGGATATTGGTGTGTGGACGTCGGCCGCAAAGGATGTAAATAAAACTTGTTTAATTCCTGAATCATACTTTTCTTTAAACAGTTTAAGATCAGGTTCTAATATATCCATTGAAATTTAGTTTAATTGATCAATTACATCATCATTAATTGTAATTTTATACTTTTTTCTCAAAGCTTCAGAAAATTGAGCTAAAAGATCGATAGTGATATCATCTTTAACCCTTGAACTAAAATCATCTAATTCCTTTTTATCTTTTACTAGACTATCAATTATCTCCACGGTTTGAGCTATAATGATCTCATGTGGTCCCCTTTTTTCAATGTTAACATCGTTTAACTTGGACTCAAATATTTTACTAATAAGTGGGATTGGTAAGTCGCTACTATCTGGAAGAATTCTTGTAAAAGGCTTAACTCCTTTTATTTCAAGATTATTTTTCTTGGCCATATTTCTAAAATCTTTATCCGTTTTAATTGCTTGTTGTATATCAACAGCCCTTTTCATTGCTTTTTCTTTTTTTAATTTATTTGATAACTCGCTTTTAACCTTCTCTAAAGATTCTTCTAGAGTGAGTTGCTTTGGCTCAACTACCTTTGTGACAATACTTATTGCAAGACCTTCATCTTTGTCAATATTAATTATGTTACCCTCTTCATTTAAACTCTGGTTAAAAATGGTTCTTAAAATTCTCTCATCTTGAAATTCTGAATTTATCTTACCATTTTCGTAATACCCTGATCTGTCAATCGTTTCAGCTTTTATTAAAGTTACATCAAGAGTTTGTGAAATTTCTTCAAACGTACTACCAGATGAAAGAAGGTCCTCTAATTCATCTTGTAGATCAAAAACAGCTTCCTTACCTTTATCAAGTAAAATTTCACTCTTAAAATTATTTTTTATCTCGTCATATGTTACTTCTTTTCTTTCCTTTTTTTCAATTAATTTTACTATGTGCCATCCAAAAGTACTTTCGATAGGTCTTGAAATTTCATTTTTTTTTAATTTAAAAACAGCATCAACAATTTCATCAGGTAATTCATTTCTAGTGTTCCATCCAAGATCTATATCAGCTTCAGTTAAGTTTGCATTTGTTTTTGCAACTTTTGTAAAGTTACCTTCTTTTAAATTATCATATATTGAATTAGCTTTTTTTTTATCTTGGACCAAAATTTGTTTTAGATATCTTTGCTCTGGTTCTATAAGTGATTCTTTTCTTTCGTCATATAATAATTGAATTTCGTCCTCAGTAACTGTTGATTTTTTTGCGTATTTTTTTGCATCAAGTAGAAGAGTTTGTGCACTTCTATATTCAGATGAAAGGAAAGTTTTTTTATTATCTTCGTAATGTTTTCTAATGTCTTCTTCTTTAATCTTTCCAATTTTTTCTTTTTGTGAATCAATAATTACGTAATCAACGGCTCTTTCTTGTAGATTATATTCACCTAATTTATTTTCTATAACCTTGGGTATTATTAAACTGGATCTAATGGTTTCTACCATTTGTTCTCTGGCAAGGTCTTGTCGTGTTCCTTCAACATAACTAGCTTCGGTGTAACCAGATTCCGAAATTAATTGTCTAAATAAAAGTTCATTGAATTGACCTAGGTCGTCTTTGAATGCATCATCACTTAAAATTTTATCTTTAACATTTCTATCACTAACAGATAGCCCTAGTTCTAAAGCTTCATTATTAAATAAGGCTCTATTAATTAATGAACTTAATGCTCTGTCAACATATCCAAATTCTCTTGATTTCTTTATGTCAAGTGAAGCTCCTAATAATTTTCTTATCTCTTAAGTTTGTCTTGAATAAAGAGAATAAAATTCTTGAGCTGAAACATCAAGTTTCCCAACAGAGGCAACTGTATTTTGCTTTTTAGTAATTCCAACTAAGTCTTCTGTCCCCCACATAGCAAAACTAATTATTAATACTGTGAGGAGAGTTCCAAGAACAAATTTGAGAATAATATTTTTAGATGTATTTCTTAAGGTTGTTAACATGTTTCAAAGATATTAAAAAAGTTGTATAACATATTTATGGCACAAAATACATTAATTGTTTCAAATTGGAAGATGAATTTAAATTTAATTAGTGCAAAAAAATTAATTTCTAAGCTGAGAAGTTTAAAAATTTCAAAAAATATTAAGAATATTATATGTCCTCAGTATTTACTTATTCCTCATGTAAGAAAATTAATAAAAAATTCTCAGATAATTTTAGGTGCTCAAGATTGTCATTTTGAAGAACAAGGATCTTTTACTGGAGATTCAAGTATTTCTTTAATCAGAGAAAACGGTTGTAAATATGTAATAATCGGCCACTCTGAAAGAAGAGAGTTTCATAAAGAAGAAAATTTGGATGTTAAAAAAAAAATAAAAACTGCAATTAAAAATTATGTAATCCCAATTGTTTGTGTAGGAGAGCCGTCTTTAATAAGGCAAAACAATTCTTATTTAAAGTTCATATGTAATCAAATAGAAGAGTGTATACCTAAAAAACTAGAAAAATTAACAATTGCTTACGAACCAATTTGGGCTATCGGTTCAGGGTTAACACCAACAATTGACGATATAATAGAGGTTAAAGAGTGTTGTGTAGATTTTTTAAAAAAAACAAAAAAAATCAAAGATATTAAGTTTTTATATGGTGGATCTGTAAATTCTAAAAATTTTTTTGAAATTAGAAATGAATGTAAAATAGATGGAGCACTTATTGGAGGAGCTAGTTTAATAGAAAAAGAAATTACAAATATTCTAAAAGGAGATTTTTAATTGATTTTTTTAAAATTTTGAATATTGTTTAGATAATGTTTGCTGTAATATTATCAATTCACATAATTATATGTGTTTTTCTAATTATTTTGGTATTGCTCCAAAGATCTGAAGGTGGGGGACTGGGCATTGGTCAAGCTGGAGGATCTGGAGGTCTTGGTGACTTTCTTACAGCCAGAAGTACATCTAATATTTTAACTAAAACTACTTCTTTTCTTGCTTTTTGTTTTTTCTTAACAAGCTTGTCTCTAGTATTTATAACCAACTCAAATTATAACCAAGAGTCTATAATCGATTCCTCTGATGACTCCATTATTGATAGATTAGATTTAATACCAGAAGAATTTGATGTTGAAAAATCAGTTGACGATGAATTAAATGTGCCAACGGAGTAGGTAATTTTTTTAAAAAAAAATGACTAAATATATTTTTATTACTGGAGGAGTTGTTTCTTCACTTGGTAAAGGTATTGTAACCTCTTCATTAGCATCTTTATTAAAACTTTCTAAATTTAAATTAAGGATAAGAAAACTTGATCCTTATTTAAATATTGATCCCGGAACAATGAATCCAGCTCAACATGGTGAAGTTTTTGTTACTGATGATGGAGCTGAAACTGACATGGATTTAGGTCATTACGAGAGATTTACAGGAATAATTTCAAAAAAAAGCGATAATATAACAACAGGAAAAATTTACTCGGAGGTTCTAAGAAAAGAGAGGAAGGGTGACTATTTGGGTTCAACTGTTCAGGTTATTCCTCATGTAACAGACGAAATTAAAAAATTTATAAAAAAAGATCTTAAAAATGAAGATTTTGTAATTTGTGAAATTGGCGGGACAGTGGGTGATATAGAAAGTCTCCCTTTTTTAGAAGCTCTTAGACAATTAAGAAATGAACTTGGTAAAGAGAAATCATTATTTATACATATTACGCTTGTACCATTTATTTCCTCTGCAAATGAATTTAAAACAAAGCCCACACAACACTCTGTAAAAGAATTACTGGGATTAGGAATTCAGCCAGATTTATTAATCTGTAGAACTGAAAAAAAGTTCTCAACTGATGCTAAAAAAAAAATATCCCTATTTTGTAATTTGTCCCTAGATTCTGTACTAATGCTTGAGAATGCGCAAACTATTTACGAAGTTCCTTTAAAGTTACATAATGAGGGTCTTCTGAGAAAATTAAATTCCCACTTTTCTATTAAAAATAAAAAAACAAACTTAGACTTTTGGAATAAATTTTATAAAAAGTTTATGTGTTTAGACAAACAGGTAAATGTAGCTATTGTTGGAAAATATACAAATTTATCTGAATCCTATAAATCTTTGAATGAGGCATTATTTCATAGTGGTATTTATAACAATACTAAAGTAAATATTTCTTGGATAGATTCTAGAAAAATTAAAGATTTTAATAGAACTCAGAAAATTCTTAAAAACTTTGAAGGAATTTTAGTACCTGGAGGTTTTGGTAAAGAGGGATCATCAGGGAAAATTAATGCAATTAAGTTTGCTAAAATATTTAATATACCTTTTTTGGGAATATGTTTTGGAATGCAACTAGCAATTATTGAATCATTAAGGAACTTAAAAGGCTATGAAAAATCCTCTTCAACCGAATTTGGCAAAACTGATTTTCCAGTCATATCTATGATGCATGAATGGGAAAAAGGTAAAAAGATATTGAAACAAGATTTAGATAATCTTGGAGGTAGCATGAGATTGGGTTCATATAAATCAATTTTAAAAAAAGATACATTAGTTTATAGAATATACAAAAAAACAAAAATTTATGAGCGACACAGACATAGATATGAAGTAAATTATAATTATTTAAAACCTATTATTAATAGTGGAATAACACTGTCTGGCATGTCACCAAATAAAAAACTTGTTGAAATAATTGAAAGGAATAATCATCCGTGGTTCATTGGTGTCCAATTTCATCCTGAATTAAAATCTACGCCTTTTAATCCGCATCCAATTTTTAATTCATTTATTTCAGCTGTTTTACATTTTAGAAGTCAGAGTAACTGAAATGAAAAAGGTAAAGATTAAAAAAGATTTTTTTTTTTCAAACTTTGAAGAAATAAAATTTATTCTTGGTCCTTGCCAAATTGAAAGCAGATCACATGCGTTAGATATTTGCTCAGAAATAGATATTTTGTCAAGAAAATTAAACTTTAAATATGTCTACAAAAGTTCCTTTGATAAAGCTAATAGAACAAGTTATAAAAGTAAAAGAGGAGTTGGATTAAAAAAAGGATTAGATATTTTAGCAGAGGTTGGAGAAAAATTTGCTTGTGCTGTTACAACTGATGTTCATGATGCTCGACAAGTTGAAATAGTGAAGGAGTATATTGATATCATTCAAATTCCTGCATTTCTATGCAGACAAACTGATTTATTAATTGAAGCTGGTAAATCAAATCTTCCTGTAAATGTTAAAAAAGGACAATTTCTTTCACCATGGGATATGGAGAATGTAGCAAAAAAATTACTCTCGACTGGAAATAAAAAAATTTTACTGACTGAAAGAGGTACCACATTTGGATACAATAATCTTGTTTCAGATATGAGATCTTTGGTAATAATGAAAAAAACTAAATTCCCAGTCATTTTTGATGCTACACATTCAGTCCAACTGCCGGGTGGTAAAGGCGATTCTTCTGGTGGTCAATCAAAATTTGTTAGTGTTTTAGCTAAAGCGGCAGTTACTACTGCAATATCTGGAATTTTTATGGAAACACATGATGATCCAGTTAAAGCACCTTCCGATGGACCTAATATGGTGCCTTTAAAAAAATTAGGAAAACTTATACACTCAATTAAACTTTATGATAATTTATCTAAAAATGAGTTAATTTGATTATGTCAATTATTACGAATGTTTTTGGAAGAGAAATTATTGATAGTAGGGGTGTCCCAACAGTAGAGGTTGAGATTACACTGAATAATTCAATAGTAGAGCTAGCGTCAGTCCCTTCTGGAGCCTCTACTGGATCATTTGAGGCTCATGAATTAAGAGATAAAGATAAGAAAAGATTTTTTTCAAGAGGGGTTCTCAATTCCATTAATTTTATCAATACTGAAATAAGAGAAACTATCAAGGGAATAGACGTTAGAGAGCAAAAGACCATAGATAGTATTTTAATTGAACTCGATGGTACTCCCAATAAATCAAGATTAGGAGCTAATTCTATTCTTGCAGTTTCACTAGCCGCTGCACGTGCTGCATCTAAATTTCAAAATGTTCCATTATTTAGCTACATTGGAGGTATAAACAATAGCTTACCTACACCTATGATGAATATAGTTAATGGTGGTTGTCATGCTAATAATAACCTTGATTTTCAAGAGTTTATGATAATTCCATGTGGCTTTGAAACATTTAAGAAAGCTTTAAGAGCTGGATGTGAAGTTTTTAATTCCTTAAAAAAACTACTAGCTAAAGATAATTATTCAGTTTCGGTCGGAGATGAGGGGGGATTTGCACCAGATTTTAAGACTAATAAAGAATGTTTAGATTATATTATTAATGCAATAGAAATATCTAATTACAAACCAGGTGAAGACATTTTTATTGCTTTGGATATAGCTTCATCAGAATTTTTTGAAAAAGAAAAATATATTCTCAAGAGCGAATCAAAGTCATTTACATCCTCTGAATTAATTAATTATTATCAAGAGCTAATAAAAAAATATCCCATAATATCAATTGAAGACGGGTTACACGAAGATGATTGGTCTGGTTGGAGTGAATTGTCAAAAAAAATTGGTAATAAGTGCCAATTAGTTGGAGACGACTTATTTGTAACCTCTGTTGAAAGATTAAAAAAAGGAATTAAAAATTTTTGTGGCAACTCAATCCTTATAAAATTAAACCAGATTGGAACACTTTCTGAAACAATTGACACAATTAATTTGGCAAAAAAAAATAATTTCTCAACAATAATTTCTCATCGTTCCGGTGAAACTGAGGATACATTTATATCAGATCTTTCTGTGGGAATAGATTCTGGTCAAATCAAAACCGGTTCGTTATCAAGATCAGAAAGGGTTGCAAAATATAATCAACTTTTAAGAATTGAAGATAGAAATAAATCAATAAAATTCTCAGGAAAAGAACCAATCAAAAAATTTTTTAATGATTCAAAAAAGTAAAAAAAAAAAAACTTTTATTTTTCTTTCGATAATATCTCTAATAATATTTTTTTTTTTCAACAAAAAAAACATTTTTGCAATCTTTGAGAATTTTCAAACTCTCGAAATTATGAACCTTTCACTTGTAAATAATGAAAAAATAAAAGATGAATTACTTGAAAAAATAAATGATTTTGAAAATAAAAAAGAATTTAGAGAGCTAATAATTAAAGAAAAGCTATTTTTTAAAGATAAATCAGAGAAAGTAATTTTTTACAATTTAGATGATTAAATTACCTTGTCTAAACATTTCTTGTACTGTTAAATTAATAACCTCTTTTCTATTTTTTTTTAAAAAAACTTTTTTTACAACATTTTTTCTCTTTTTATAATTTACAGCAATAAAAACAACTCCCTGCTGATTTTCACTTAAATTTATTGGTTTTGACGCAAACCCAGTACAAGCTATCGATAATTTATTTTTAAAATTTGACTTATAACTAATTTTTTTTGCCATTTGAATAGCAACTTCAGAACTTACAACACCATGCATTTTTATAATCTTTTCAATTCCAAAAAAATTATATTTTGATTTATTACTATATGTAATTATTGAGTAATCTAAAAACTTTGAAGCACCTTCAATTCCTACTAATTCAGATGTAAATTTTCCTCCAGTAATTGATTCAGCAACATAAAGTTTTATTCTTTTCTTTTTGAGTTTTTCAATAAATTCAAATTTATTTTTATTAGAAAACATAAGCAATTATAATACAAACAAATATACCAGCTATAACATCATCTAGGATTACTCCAGATGCATTTTTTAAATATTTATCAACTAAATTTATAGGATAGGGTTTGGCGATATCAAAAAATCTAAAAAGACAAAATGAAACTAAATAGTCAGTAATTTCTTGATCACAAAAAATCAATGATATAGATTGTCCAATATGTTCGTCTGCAACAATATATTTTGGGTCCTTATTTGCGAGATTTTTAATGCATATTTTAATTAGATAAAAAGAAATTATCGAATAAAAAAATAAAGAAATTAAGAAAAAATTAAATGAAAAAAAATCTCTTATAAACCAAACAATAGGTAATGTAAATAATGAAGCTAATGTGCCAGGAAAAAGTTTCGATTTTCCAATTCCAAAACTTGATGAAAAGTAATAAGAAAATTTTTTAGTGTTCATTGAATTTTAAAACTGAAACTGATACTTGGCATGCAATACCTTCTTCTCTTCCTAAAAAACCTAACTTTTCAGTTGTAGTTCCTTTTATATTTACATTATCTTTTTCAATTTCTAATATCTTAGCTATTTTTTCTTTCATTTTTTTCTTATATTTTGAAATTTTTGGTTTTTCACAGATCACTGTTATGTCAATATTGTTAAGTTGAAAACCATTATTTTTCATCAAATTTTTTGCGTATTCTAAAAAAAATTCTGAATTTTTATTTTTCCATTTTTTTTCGGTTGGTGGAAAATGTTCACCTATGTCTCCCTCTGATATAGCACCTAGAATTGCATCTACTAAAGCGTGGATACCTACATCTGCATCAGAATGTCCCATCAAACTTTTATTGAAGGGTAAATTTATTCCTAAAAGTTTTAAACTGCTTCCTTTCTCAAATTTATGAACATCGAATCCGTTTCCGATTCTAAAATTAAGATTTGTTTTTCTATCTTCAAAAATCTTTTTATATTCCTCAAATCCTTTTTTTTCTGTCACTTTAAAATTCATAATTTCACCTGTAATAGCTTTAATTTTATTTCCATTTTTATGAAAAAGCAAAGAGTCATCTGTGTAAATTTCATTTTTAAAATTTTTGTGTGCAGCATAAATTTTTTTAAAATCAAAACCTTGTGGTGTTTGAATTAGTCTTATATTTTCTCTAGATAAGTTTTGGTATTTTTTTTTTTCAAATAATCTAGCAGAGTCAAATATTTTTAAAGTTGGTATAACAGAATCACTTTGTTTTAACTTATTAATAATTGTATTTAGTAGATTTATTGAAAAGAAAGGTCTTACTGCATCGTGAATCATCACCTTTTGCGGGAAATCTTTTTCTATCGATTTCAATCCTTTAAAAACAGACTCTTGTCTACTATTTCCTCCTTTAACGTAAGAAATTTTATATTTATTTAAAATTTTTTTTGATTTTTGGACGAAATCCTTGTTACAGACAACAACAATTTTATCAAATAAATTTGAGTCTACAAACTTTTTAACGCTTTGCTCTAGTATTGATTTATTGTTAATTGTGAAAAATTGTTTTGGTAAGTTTTTATCAAATCTTTTTCCTTCACCACCACTTACAATTAATGCTATAACTTTCACTTTAAAACCTTTAGCAAAATGAATTTAAATTTTTATATTGAATCTTTATCATTAACGAGTTTTTTTGTATTTTTGGTTACAAATTTTATTAACATTGAGACTAACAACAAAATTAATAAAATAATATATTTATCTAATCTTCTTTTTATAAGTTTTATAAATGTAATATACTATAATTTTATTATTTTAAACCCTGTTTCTGTTTTAAGTTTAGTTACAACTTTATTGCTTGTTGTTTTTTTCCTTTCTCATTTTTTTATATCAATTTTCTCCTCTGAATACGTCAGATTGAGGCTACTTTTTCTTCCTTTCTTTTTAGTTTTATTAATATTTAGATTTTTAATTTCCTTTAGTTCAAAAAATGAAGAGATTAGTTATTCTTTATTTGATAATACTTCTCTACTTATTCACATTTTTAGCTCTTTATTTTCATATTCAATGTTAACAATAAGTGCAATTAGTTCTGTTTGTGTTTTTTTAAAAAGTAAAATATTAAAGCAAGTTAAGTTTAATAATATACTATTGAACTTATTACCATCAATTTATGAAAGTGAAATTATTTCAATTAAGTCTTTATTTTTTTCAATGTTTTTTTTGACCCTATCTTTGTTTAGTGGATTTCATTATCATTTTTTTGAGTACAATAATTTTGATTATTTTTTTAATAATAAAGTTATTTTAAGTATTATAAGTCTATTTTTGATTATATTTTTCTTTATATACAGAAAAATATTAGGCATTTCTAACACAGCTACTTTTAAGCTTATTTTATTATCATATGTATTTATAAATCTTGCATATTTTGGTATTAAGGTTACAGGTTAGTTTATGTTTATAGGAAAATTAAAATTAAAAAATTCAGTTTTTCTGGCTCCAATGTCAGGCGTATCTGATTATCCTTACAGAGAGATTGTAAAAAAATTTGAACCAGGATTAGTTTTTTCAGAAATGATAGCTAGTAGAGCTTTAATTGAAAAAAATCGTAAAACATTAAAAATGATAAAGAAAGATTCAAATGATCTTTATGCAATTCAAATTGCAGGTTGTGACCCTAAAGTAATGGGAGAAGCTGCAAAAATGTGTGAAGATTTTGGTGCTGATATAATTGATATAAACATGGGTTGTCCAGTTAAAAAAGTAGTAAATGGTTATGCGGGTTCTGCTCTTATGAAGGATGAGCTTTTGGCATTATCAATAATTGAGTCTGTCGTTAATTCCGTTGACATTCCAGCAACATTAAAAATGAGAAAAGGTTGGGATAATAAAAATCAAAATGCTCCAAAACTTGCTGTTATGGCTGAAAACGCAGGTATAAAATTGATTACTATTCATGGAAGAACTAGATGTCAAATGTTTAGAGGAAAATCAGATTGGGAATTTATTAAAAATGTAAAAAAAGCTGTAAAAATTCCTGTCATTGTAAACGGTGATATAACAAACATAGATGAGTTTAAAAAAGCACAAAGTTTATCTTGTGCGGATGGAGTGATGATTGGCCGAGGATCGTATGGAAGACCATGGATTTTTAAAGAAATATTAGAAAATTTTTCAACCAATGCGAGTCATAAAATTTTGAATTCTGCTAAAAAAGATATAATTTTAGAACATTTTTCAAATTCATTGAGTCATTATGGAGAAGATGTTGGAGTAAAATCATTTAGAAAACACTTAGGCTGGTATTCTAAATCTTTAAAAAATTCTAATGAATTTAGATGTAAAATAAATAATTGTCTGGATAAGTCTCAAATTAAGTCATTAATTAAAGATTTTTTTTAATCAATATGAAACATGAAAATGACCATGATTACCTCAGAGATTTTTTTGATTTAATTCCTGATCCTCTTGCTATAATTAATAAAAAAACATCTGAGATTTATTATGTAAATCAAGAGTTCCAATATTTTTTTAAAAAAAGTTTTTCAGTAATTAAAAATACTCACTTAAATGAGTTATTTCACGATGATTTATTTTTTCTTAGTAATTTAAATGAAATTTCAAAAAAAATAGGGGTTTATTTTATCAGAGAGGCGATTATCAAAGATAATTCAAAGTATTCAGTTATTTGTATAGTAACGGAAAACAAAAATAAAAATATGCTAATTATTTTTAAAAAGGAAAACAAAACATTTAATAATGAAATACTTGATGATTATAGTGCATATGAACATTTTTTTTCAATATTTGTACATGAGATTACAAATCCACTGAGCTCAATAAAGATGGCTTCTCAGATAGTAGAGAAATCAAAAGCTTATGACTCAGAATTATTAGGAATAATAAATAATGAATGTACCAGAATTAGTAAGATTATTAATTCAATTTCTAAAATATCAAGTAAACTTGTTCTTAAAAATAAAAGCGCAGAGAATATTCATGAAATTTTAAGATACAGTACATTTAGAATAAAAAATCAAAATAAACAAATAAAAATATTTGAAGAATTTGATCCTTCTTTACCAAAAATATTTATAGATAAAAGTTTGCTAATACAAGTTTTTGAAAATTTATTAAATAATGCTTTTGAAGCATCAAATTTTTCAGATAAATCATTTATAAAATTATCGACCAAATTTATTTACGGTGAAACTATTAAAATTCCTAGTATCAAAGAAAGTCAAAAAAAAAATTACATGTTGATTAAAATTGAGGATAATGGTTCAGGAATAAATAAAAATAAATTAAGTAAAATTTTTTTACCTTTTTTCTCAACAAAAAAAAGGGGTTCAGGAATAGGTTTGTATTTGGTAAAAAGAATCATTAATCTACATGAGGGAGAAATATCAGTTGATTGCATGGATAATCTCACATCATTTAGAATTAAATTACCATTGTAGTTTATAATATGAGTAAAAATATTTTAATTATTGATGATGATTTTTCTCTAAGACGAGTGATTGAAAAGGCATTAAAAAACTCTAAAACTAATATCAATGGTGTTTCGACAATTTCTGAAGCATGGGTTGATATTGAGAAAAATAAGTATGATTTAATTATTTGTGACGTTGTCTTACCTGATGGGGATGGGTTGGAGTTAGTCAAAAAAGTTAAGTTAAAAGATAATTCTCAATCCTTTATAATAATTAGCGCAAAAAATAATCTTTTAACGGCAATTAAAGCTAATCAACTTGATGTAGTTGATTATTTACCAAAGCCATTAGATTTGAATGACCTTACTATTACCGTTGATAGATGTTTAAAAAATCAGATGATAATTCACAATGAACTAATAATAGATGAAAAGCTTCCTATAATAGGAACTTCATCAGTAATGCAAAGTGTTTTTAAGAATATAGCTAAAATAACAAAAACAAACTATACCGTCTTAATCACTGGAGAATCAGGCTCTGGAAAGGAGCTTGTTGCAAAGGTTATACATGATTATAGTTCTCGTTCCCATTCTCCTTTTATTCCGATAAATATGGCTTCCTTACCAAAAGACTTAATTGAAAGTGAACTTTTTGGATATGAAAAAGGGGCATTTACTGGCGCTGAAAAAAGAACTTTAGGTTTTTTTGAAAAAGCAAATGGAGGAACTCTTTTCTTAGATGAAATAGGAGATATGCCAATTGATGTTCAAGCCAGGTTACTCAGAGTATTGCAGTTTGGAGAATTTTCAAGAGTTGGTGGAAGAGAAGTAATTAAAACTAACGTTAGAATAATTTCAGCTACAAACAAAAATTTGCTTAATTCTATAGATCAAAATCTGTTTAGACAGGATTTATATTATAGACTTAATGTAATTAATATTGATTTACCTCCTCTAAGAGAAAGAGAAAATGATATAATTGATATAGCAAAAAATTTTTTAGCAAGTTTTTCTAATAATGATAAGTCACTAGATAACGGTGCACTTGAATTTCTTAAGAATCATAATTGGCCTGGAAATATAAGAGAACTTGAAAATTTATTTAAAAGGGTGTGTGCTTTATCAATTGAGAAAATAATAACACCAGAAATTTTGTTAGAATATTTAGATAAACAAGAAAAACCTATTTCGGATGAAAATTATAAATTAGAAGACAGTAATGTAAAATCCTACAGATCCTTAAATGTTTTTTTACAAGAATTCCTAGATAAATTATTTGAAACTTTAGATAATGAAACAGAAATTCAGTTATTTGACAAATTTATTTCTGAAATAGAGAAACAATTAATTTCAAAGACTTTGCAATATTATTTAGGGAATCAAATTAAATCTTCAAAACTTTTGGGTATAAATAGAAATACATTAAGATCCAAAATTCAGAAATATAAAATATCCACTAAATTTGCAAAGCAATAATGTTATTGAATTTAAAAAAAAAAGTTGGCTCAAGCTTTCAAAACTTCATATTTTTTTTCATTTTTGTTGCCTCTTTAATTTTAAGTTTTACAATTTTTTTGTCACTATCTGGAAATTTTTCTAATTTAGAGCAAGTTCAGGAAATATCCAATTTAATTTCAGCCAATTATTTATTGATAATTGGACTAATTTTAATTTCTATCAATAAAATTTTTAAAATATTTAAAGAAAAGCAATTTAAGTCTAAGTTTAGAGTTCAATTTACCTCTCTCTTTATAATTATAAGCTTTATACCAACTACCTTAATAACACTATTTTCTCTGATCTTTTTTGATCAGGGTGTTAAAATTTGGTTTAATGAAAAACTAGAAAAAGTTATTTACGAATCAAAACAAATATCTGAATCATATTTTAATGAACATAAAAAAAATATTAGAAATGACATTCTTTTTATAAATGAAGAATTTACAAATGAGCAAATTTTTTATTTTAGTGATAAAATAAGAATTACAGAGTACTTGAGTTACTTTTTAGAGGTTAGAAATTTAGATGAAGCTGTAATTTTTGAGAGCTCAGGTCAATTATTAGCTAAGGTTGGGAATTTTTTAGTTGAATCTGAGAACAGGCCACCACTTTGGACATTTCTTATTGCTGATGATGGTGAAATTGCAATATTTCCAAATTCTGATCAGACCAAAGTGAGAGCGTTGATTAGACTTCAACGAGCAATACCAACATATCTCTATATTGGTAAAAGTGTAGATGCAAATGTTCTAGGTAGAGTTGAGTCGGTTAATAAGACAGCTGATGAGTACGTAAACATTACTCAAAGATTAAATAATTTTCAATTTCAGTTTAATAAACTTTTTCTTGCTATAAATTTCCTTATGATTTTATTATCAACATGGTTTGGCTTAAGGTTTTCTAATAAAATTCTGAACCCAATAATGAGTATCATTCTTGATTCTCAGAAAATAATTAATGACAATTTTAAATCAAGAATCACTATAATAGAGGAAAAAAATGAATTCAATTTCTTATCTAAATTACTTAATCAAATACTTGATTCTTTAGCAATTCAAAAAAATAAATTAATTAAAGCAAAAGAAACGATAAATTTAAGAAGAAAGTTTACTGAAAAAGTTATTAATGAAGTAAGTAATGGCATAATATATCTTGATACAAATGACAAAGTGTTATTATATAATAAAAAATCTCAAGAAATATTTGGAAAGAATTTTAAAGATGATTTTCTTAAAAAAAACTCACAAATATCACAATTCATTGGAAAATTTAAGGAAGACGATACGCTTTTAAATGAAATTCAGCTCAAATATATTTCACAGAAAAAAATAAAGATATTAAATTTTAAGCTCTCTAGAGTTTTTGAAAAAAAACAATTTAAGGGTATGATTCTTAGTATAAATGACATAACTGAACTTGTATCAGCACAAAAAAGTGCGGCTTGGTCTAATGTTGCTAGATATATGGCTCATGAAATAAAAAATCCGCTTACACCAATAAAACTGTCAGCTCAAAGAATAAGTCATTCTTTCAAAGAAAAAAGCTTGAACAACTCTTCATCCTTGAAAAATTGTACAGATACAATTATTAGACAAGTAAGAAATATTGAAAAATTAGTTTCTGAATTTTCAAATTTTGCAAGAATGCCTGAGGGTAATTTTGAACTAATTAAATTAAATAACTTAATAGAGACTCAAATAAATACTCAAAAAATAGCTAATAATAATGTAAACTTTAAGTTTAATTCAAATAAAAAAAAAATAGAAATTTTGTGTGATTATGATCAAATTAGCAGATTATTAATGAATATTCTAAAAAATTCAGTTGAATCATATACAAAAAAAAATAAAGAAGTATTAGTAAGTTTAAATAAAAAAGGAAAGTTTGTTATTATTGACATTGAGGATAATGGAGAAGGCTTTGAAGAAAGCAATAGAGAGAATTTTTTTGAACCTTATATGACAAAAAAGATTAATGGTACTGGATTAGGTTTAGCTATTTGTAAAAAAATTGTTGAAGATCACAATGGTCAAATTGAACTCCTTGATAGCGTATCGCTTGGAGGTGCAATGGTGAGAATCAAGCTTTTTGTAAAAATGAAATAAATGAATATTGAAGGGAAAATACTTATTATTGATGACGAAGTAGATATTTGTGATCAGTTGTCGGGCTTGTTAAACGACAGAGGATTTAACACTAAATATTGTATCTCTTCTGAAGAAGGAATAAAGGAGTTCAGAAAAAATTCATACTCACTTGTAATTCTTGATATTTGGTTAAATGATTCAAAGTTTGATGGATTCCAAACTCTTGAACAAATTAAGGAGCTTAATGAAACAGTTCCAATAATTATGATAAGTGGGCACGGTAATATTGAAACAGCAGTTAATTCAATTAAAAAAGGAGCTTACGATTTTATTGAAAAACCCCTTGACGGTGAGTTATTGATTTTTAAAGTTACAAAAGCATTAGAGAATTATGACTTAAAAAATAAGATTAATAATTTATATGTATCAAAAAATGATAATTATATTGCAAACTCTGAAGCATCAAAGAAAGTATTACATTCTCTAAATAAAATTTCAAAAACAGACTCTTCAATTTTACTCAGTGGATTAAATGGAAGTGGAAGGGAGTTTTTGGCTAGAAAAATTCACCTTGAATCAAATAGAAATAATAAAAGATTAAAAGTAATAGACTTTTCTGATTTTAATAAAGTTGAAACAGAAGAAAAATTATTTGGAAGTGAAGAAAAAGGTATAATAAAATCTTTAGGTATTCTAGAAGAAGTTAACGGAGGTTCATTATTTATTAAAAATATTGATAAAATGAATTCAAAAGTTCAAGGCAAATTTTTAAGAGTTTTAGAAGAAAAAAAATATTATAGAGTAGGAGGTCTCAGCTCTAATAAAATTGATTTACGAATCATTTCTTCTTCAAAAATGCTGTTAAATGAATTAAGAAAATGTAATACTTTTAGATCTGATCTTTTGAATAAAATTAATTTTTTCGAAATTATGGTACCTTCAATAAAACAAAGAATCGAAGACATAAATGGTCTTGTAACTGAATTTCTTAACTCATCATTAGATTTTCATAAAATGAATATAGAAAACGTTTCAAATGATGCTATTCTATTTTTTTCTGAATTAGTATGTTTTAATAGTATTGCACAGTTGAAAAAATTTATTGAGTGGAGTGTTTTTATGTTATCAGAGGACAAAAATGAGAAAATAACAAAAGAAAAAATTATTAATTTACTAACTGGCTTTTTAAATGAAAAAGAAAAAGTAGAAAACAATCATAACATTGATTACTTGGATTCTGATATAAAACAAGCTCGAGAGTCTTTTGAAAAAAATTATTTAAGCTATAATTTAAGAAAATATAATAATAATATATCACAAGTTTCTCAGAAAATTGGAATGGAAAGAACTGCACTTTATAGAAAATTAAAGTCACTAAAAATTAATTCAGGTAGTTAACATTTTATGAAAATTATTGTTTGTGGTGCTGGTGAAGTTGGGGCTAATATTGCTAAGCAACTTGTTTACGAGGATAATGATGTTACTATAATAGATGATTCTGAATCCCGTTTAAGATCTTTGAATAAAACTTTAGATCTTAAAAGTATTTGTGGTAAAATAATCCTTCCTGAAATATTAGAAAAAGCTGGAGCTAATGAAGCGGATATAATTATTGCAGTTTCTGAGAAAGATGAATCAAATATTCTGTGTTGTCAATTAGCTAATTTTATATTTAATATACCCATTAAAGTTGCAAGAATTAAGGAATCAGGTTTTTTAAACCCAAAATATTACGATAATCTTTTTGTCAAAAATAAAATTGATTTAGATGCAATAATCTCTCCAGAACTAGAGGTGGCTAAAGCAATAATTAGACAACTAAATACTCCTGGTGCATTCGATTCTTTTTATTTAGGTGATAAGGTAGCAAGAATAATTGGGATGTCTATTGAAGAATCTTGCCCTATAGTAAATACTCCATTAAGAATGTTACCAGGGATTTTCTCGGGATTAGAGGTTAAAATTTTGTCTATATTCAGAGATAATGAAATTATCATTCCAACTGGTAAAGTAGAAATTTATCCTGGAGATGATATTTATATATGTATTAAAAATAAAGATTTATTGAGAGCATTAAGGGTTTTTGGTATTAAGTCTCAAGAAAATAGAAAAGTTGTAATTGTAGGAGCAGGAAATGTTGGATTTAATGTTATTAAGATCATAGAAAAGGACTATCCTGAAATTAGCTGTAAGATTATTGACAATAATCTTGAAAAAAGCAAATTAGTTTCATCTAAACTTTCAAATCAAAATACTATTTTATATGGTGATGCTTTGGATACTGCAATTCTAAAAGAAGCGGGAGTTTCAGGTGCAGAGGCAATTATTTCTGTTACAGATGATGACGAGACAAATATCTTTTCATCTTTACTAGCAAAAGATCTTGGTTGTAAAAGATCAATGGCAATTGTCAGTAATGAAAATTATAGAAGATTATCCAAAAAATTAACCTTAGATGTTTTGATAAACCCTGGTAATATTACAACTTCGGCAATTCTTCAATACGTTAGGAGAGGTAAAGTTAAAGAAGTGCATGACTTTGGAAATGATCGTGGTGAAATAATGGAAATTGAAATTCTTCCCACAACAAAATTTTCTGATAAAAAAATATCAGATCTTACAATGCCCAAGGGTGTTGTTATTGGTGGTGTTGTTAGAAATAACGAACTAATATTGACTGACGAAAACACTATACTTCAAGTTAAGGATAAGTTAATAATCTTTTCCATTCCTGCATCAATAAAAGATATTGAAAAGTATTCTGAGGTTAATATAGAGTTTTTTTGATGTCCTTCTCCTATATCAATGGTTTTTATACAAATAATATTGATGCTCAAATTTCTGTAGAGGACAGAGGGTTCAACTTTTCTGATGGAGTTTACGAAGTAATTGGTTTTCGAAAAGGAAAACTATTAAACTTTAATAGACACTTAAATAGATTAAGCAAATCATTAATTGATTTGCAAATTAGTAAACCGTTCACTAATCAAAACTCATTGAAAATAATTATCAATCATCTTTTGAAATTAAATGATATAAATAATGGTTTTTTGTACATACAAATTACTAGAGGAACTGCTAGAAGAAATCATCTTTTTCCTAATAATGTCAAACCAAATGTAGTTATCTTTACTTTTTCAAAAGGAGGTTTAGATAAAATTAAAAAAGGTGTAAACGTTGGTCTTACAAAAGATCAAAGATGGATGCGCTGTGATATTAAGTCCATATCTTTATTAGCTAACGTGTTAGATAAGCAAAAGGGTCATGAAAGCGGCTTTTTTGAAGTATGGCAATCAAGAAAAAATTTTATAACTGAGGGAACTACTTCTAATGCATTTATAGTAAATAAAAAGAGTCAAATTTACACGCATCCTAAAAATAATTTTATTCTTGGTGGAGTAACAAGAGATTGTGTTGTTGAAATTGCATTGAAAAATAAACTAAAAGTTATTGAAAAAGCCTTTGATATTAATGATATAAAAAAATGTGATGAGGCATTTTTAACGAGCACAACGCTTGGTGTTATTCCTGTCACTAAAGTCGATAACATAATTATTAATAAAAAAAAAGTTGGTTTAATTACAAAAACATTAATGAGTAAACTAGAAAATTTTTTAGATAAGCAAATTTATGAATAATAGAGATATTTTGGTAATTCATCCATATTTAAAAAAAAAAAGAATAAATAATGATTACTTTCTAGAAGAAGCTGTAAATCTAGTTAAAGCAATTAATTTAAACTGTATTGATAGTCTATTAGTAGGTTTAGATACAATTAGTCCCAAAACATACTTAAATAAAGGCTTTATTAGAAAAATTAAACTAGAAGTTATCAACTACAAAGTAGATCTTTTACTTATAAATACAACTTTGTCTCCTATTCAACAAAGAAACCTTGAAAAAGAACTGAATTGTAAGGTTTTGGACAGGACAAATTTGATATTAGAAATATTTGGTTCAAGAGCTAAATCTAATGAAGGAAAACTTAGTGTAACGTTAGCAAGCTTAGAATATCAAAAGAGTAGACTCGTTAGATCGTGGACACATCTTGAAAGACAAAGAGGTGGTGCTGGATTTATGGGCGGGCCTGGGGAAAAACAAATAGAGTCTGATAGAAGGCAAATTACAGAAAGAATAAATAGATTAAAAAAAAAAATTAAAAATATCATTTCCAGTAGAAATAACCAAAGATACAGAAGAAAAAAAAATAAAGTACCAATAATCTCTCTTGTGGGTTACACAAACTCTGGTAAATCAACATTATTTAATAAATTAACGAAAGCAAATGTTTTATCCAAAGACATGCTTTTTGCTTCATTAGATTCGACAATAAGAAAGTCCTTTTTTAAAAATATGAATTTTGTGTTTGTAGATACCGTGGGTTTTATTCGTGATCTTCCTACAACACTAATTGACGCATTCAAGTCAACGCTGGATGAGATAATTTATTCAGATTTAATCCTTCATGTAAGAGATATATCAAGTCAATATTATTTAGAACAGAGAAATGAAGTAATAAAAATATTAGATGAAATTGGTATCTACAATGATGATCAAAGAATAATAGAGGTGATTAATAAAGTTGACTTGATAAAGAATTTGAACAAACATCATAATTCATTTAATAGTCAGTCTGTGCATGTTTCAGCACTAAGTGGTGAGGGTATTGAGGAACTAAAAACTAAAATTGCAAAAAAAATCACCTGAATTACTTCAATAATCTAATTAAATTCGATGTATCTTCTTTTGAATAACCTTTTTTTATCAACTTAGTATAAAAATCTTTAATTCGTTTTGTAATTGGTAATTTAATATTAGAGATATTTGATTCGTTTAATAAAATCTTAAGATCTTTAAGCATTAGTTTGTTCATAAAACCAAAGTTAAATTTATTATTCCACATTGTAATGGATCTGTTTTCAAGTTGCCAAGATTGTGCAGCACCATTTTGTATCACCTCTAATAAATTTTCTACATTTAGTTTTTTTTTTTTTGCAAAATTTAACCCCTCAGCTAAACCTTGAATTATTGATGCAACACAAATTTGGTTAACCATTTTTGTAAGTTGTCCGTTTCCTGATTTACCCATATAAATCATTGATTTATAATAACAATCTAAACTTTTCTTTAATACTTCGAATTTATTTCTCTCTCCTCCCACCATGATTGCTAAATTACCTTTTTGTGCACCAATCTCTCCACCACTCACGGGTGCGTCAAAAAAAAAAGCTTGTTTGCTCCTAAATTTTTTGAAAAGTTTTATTGATATATTTAATGATGCAGTAGTGTGATCCACTATAATTGTATTTTTTTTCACGCCATCTAAAATTTTATTTTTTTTTAAATATATATCCTCCAGATCATTGTCATTACCTACACAAGAGATTATAAGTTCTGAATTTTCTGCTAATTCTTTATGATTATCATATAAATTAATTTTCCCTTTATTGGCAAATTTTTTTATAAATTTTTTTGTATTAATTGAATTTCTTTTAATAATATTAATATTTTTGTATTTTTTTAAAAGATGAGAAGCCATATTACCTCCCATTATTCCTAAGCCTATGAAACCTATTTTTTTCATAATTTAATTTTAAAATCTAGTTCACTATTTTTTGTCGAAATAAAAACTTTGCTTTTCTCGTTTATTTCATTGCTTATCATCATATGTGCTATTTTATCAATAACATGTGCTTGTATTACTCTTTTCAATGGTCTAGCGCCATAAGAAGATGAAAAACCCTCATCAATCAGCCAATTTTCTGCTTTTTCATCAAGCTCTATTTGAATTTTCTTAATCTTTAGAAAATCGACTATCTCAGAAATTTGTAATTTAAGTATTTTATTCATTTCTTGTTTTGAAAGTCTGTTAAAGATAATTATTTCATCAACTCGATTAAGAAACTCTGGCTTAAATTTTTGCTTAACCTGTTCAAGAATTTTCTCTTGAGTAAATATTTCAATTTTATTTTTTTGTTCCTCTGAAAAATTGATTAATTCAGCACCAATGTTTGATGTCATTATAATTATTGTATTTTTAAAATTGACTGTTCTTCCATGTGAGTCCGTAAGTCTTCCTTCATCAAAAACTTGTAAAAGAATATTATAAATTTCTGAATGAGCTTTCTCAATCTCATCAAGTAGAATAACTTGGTATGGTTTTCTTCTAATAGATTCTGTAAGTAGTCCTCCACTTTCATAACCAATATAACCTGGAGGTGAGCCAATAAGTTTAGATACAGAGTGCTTTTCTATATATTCAGACATATCTAATCTAAAAAAGGAATTTGTTTGGTTGAATAAAAAATTTGAAAGAGTTTTAGTAAGTTCTGTTTTTCCAACACCTGTAGGCCCTAAAAAAAGAAAAATACCAATGGGTCTATCAGGATCTTGGATTCCTGCTCTGGACCTTAAAACAGCTTTTGAAATTTTTTCAATTGCCTCTTTTTGTCCGATGACTTTACTTGCTAGAATTTTATTCATATTTAGTATTTTATTTTTTTCTTTCTCAAGCATTCTTTCCTCAGGAACGCCAGTAATCTTTGATACAACTTGAGCTATTTCATTTGATGTTACTTCTTTACTTAAAATGGTATTCTCTTTTGTTTCTTCCAGATAGGATAGTTTTTTTTCTAATTCAGGTATTTTTCCGTAGGCTAGTTCTCCAGCTTCAGAGAGCTTTCCGTTTCTTTGTAAAATATTTAACTTATTTTTTTGAAGGTCCACATCAGATTTGAGTCTTTGTATTTCAATTATTTTTTCCTTTTCCTTATTCCATTTCTGATTTAGGTCAGTGTATTGATTTTCCAGTTCACCAATTATTTTTTTCAGGTCTTTTGACCTTTCTGTGGATTTTTTATCGTTGTCTTTTTTTAAACTTTCATATTCAATTTTATTTTGTAAGAGTTTTCTCTCTATTTTATCAAGATCTTCAGGTTTTGAATCAATTTGTAATCTAATCCTGGAAGCAGCTTCGTCCATTAAATCAATGGCTTTATCTGGAAGAAATCTATCATTAATATATCTGTTTGATAACTCAACAGCTGATATAATCGCTGAATCTAATATTTTTACTCCATGATACGCTTCATATTTCTGTTTTAAGCCTCTTAAAATCGAAATTGAATCATCAATTGATGGTTCTTCTACTAACACTTGTTGAAACCTTCTGGCAAGTGCAGTATCTTTTTCAATATTTTCTCTATATTCATTAAGAGTGGTAGCACCTATGCAGTGTAATTCTCCTCTTGCTAAGGCTGGTTTTAGAAGATTTGATGCATCTAGAGATCCATCAGCTTTTCCTGCTCCTACAAGAGTGTGAATTTCATCAATAAATAAAATAATTGAATTTTGATTTTCTGATACTTCCTTGAGTATTGATTTTAATCTTTCTTCAAATTCTCCTCTAAATTTTGCTCCAGCAATAATTAGTCCTAGGTCTAACGAAAGTATTTTTTTTAACTTTAAAGAATCTGGAACATCGTCATTAACAATTCTTAAAGCTAGGCCTTCAATAATCGCTGTTTTACCTACACCAGGTTCACCTATGAGAACAGGGTTGTTTTTAGTTCTTCTAGATAGAACTTGAATACTTCTTCTTATTTCCTCTTCTCTTCCAATTACAGGGTCTAACTTTCCGTTTCTGGCTAACTCAGTAACGTCAACTGAAAATTTTTTTAAAGCATCGGTGTCTATTGATTTATTTGAACTGTCTATTGTCTGTCCCTTTCTTATCTTAAGGATTGATTTTTTTAATGTATCTTTGTTTAAGCCATTTTTTAGCAGTAAGTCAAAGATTTTAAGTTTTTCACAATTTAAAATAGAATACAATAAAATCTCAGGTGAAATATAGCGATCATTAAATTCTTTAATTAAATCTTTAGATTTAAGAAAAGCTTGCACCATTTCACTTGAAAAATAAATGTTAACATTATTACCTAAAATTGTAGGAAAAGATTGAATTATATTTTCGAGATCTTTTCTTATCTTGGATATATCGACGTTAGAATCATTTAAAATATTTTGAATATATTCATCGTTTTGATCAAAAAGAGTTATAACTAAATGTTCAGGGGTTACTTGTTGATGATTATTCTCGATGGCTTTATTCTGAGAATCATTAATTAAAATTTTACTTTTTTCACTAAATAGTTCAAAATTTATCATTAAAAAATATACTCCACTAATGTTAAAATATAAGAAAAGAATGCTTAAGTGAATAAAAATCTTCCCCTTAGTAATATTGTAGTACTAGATTTAACAAATGTACTTTCTGGTCCTTTTGCTACACAAATATTATCAGATCTTGGTGCTGAAATAATTAAAGTAGAAAAACCTAATGGCGATGATTCTAGAAAGTTTGGACCTTTCATAAAAAAAAAATCATCATACTTTATTTCACTTAATAGGGGGAAAAAAAGTATAATTATAGACTTTAAAAATGAAGAAGATAAAAAAATATTTAAAAAATTACTGACTATTTCTGATGTTATTATTGATAATTTTAAACCTGGAACACTTGAAAAGTACGGATTTTCTTCTAGTTATTTAAAAAAAAACTTTCCATCACTTATACAAACAAAAATTAGTGGTTTTGGTGAAACAGGTCCTCTTAAAGCAAACCCAGCATACGATATGATAGTTCAAGCTATGGGAGGAATTATGAGTATTACTGGGAAGAATAAAAATGAAACTTACAGAGTTGGTTCGTCAATTGGTGACATAGTAGCTGGACTTTACGCAGTGATTGGTGTTTTAACACAAATTATTTTTAGAAACCAATCAAAAAAAGGCTCAAGATTAGATTTGAGTATGCTGGATTGTCAAGTTGCAATTCTCGAAAATGCTATAGCTAGATATTCAGTTGAAAAAAAAATTCCTTCTCCTCTTGGAACTGACCATCCGTCAATAACACCATTCGGAGCGTTCAAAACATTAGATGGGACTTTGGCAATAGCTATTGGTAACAACAAGATGTTTAAAGATTTCTGTTGTTCAATTAAAAATGAAGAATTATATAAAAAAAAAAAATATAAAAATAACGCTAAAAGAAATAAAAACCTCTCAGATCTAAGAAGAGATATTGAATATCAATTAAAAAAAAAAAAAACAAATTATTGGTGTAAGGTTTTTGTAAAAAATAAAATACCTCATTCTAAAATTAATAATATCAAAGATGTAATTAAAAATGCACAAGTTGAAAATAGAAAGATGGTTTTAGATTATAATTTTAATACAATTAATAATTTAAAAATTTCAGGTAATCCTTTAAAATTTTCCTTCATGAATATCAACGCTAATGTAAAAAAATCTCCGGATTTAAATGAAAATAAATCAGAAATATTGAAAAAAATTAAGTAAACTTTAGTCCCACGGACCTTTTTCGTCCTTATCTAAAAGAATCGTTTTTCCTTTTTTTTTTTCATTATTGCTCTTGCTAAATACAGCAAAAAAATAACCAAAAATAAAACCACCAATATGTGCTAACCAGGCTACAGAGGAGTCTACATTAGAAAGATTTAAAAATTGATATAGAAACCAAAAAATAAGAAGAATATAAGCTGGAACTTTAACAGTAAAAAAAATAAAAAAAGGAATTAAAACTAAAACTTTGGCTTTTGGAAAAAAATACAAATAAGCTCCTAATACACCAGCAATAGAACCTGATGCTCCTATCATGGGTACTTCAGAATTAAAGTTGAAAAAAGCTTGCGTTAATGATGCAAAAATTCCAGATAATAAATAAAAAAAAATAAACCTTTTTATACCGAGTTTATCTTCAACATTATCTGCAAAAATCCATAAATATAACATATTTCCAAGAAAGTGCATCCACCCTCCATGAAAAAAAAGTGAGGTTATAAGAGTTAAATAGCCAGGAAATGAAGGATATGTTACACTTTGGAATAAACTTAAGGGTTTGAATCCAAAAAAATAAATCCAGTAATTATTATCAGGAGATAGTATTTGAGAGAAAAAAACTAATGTACAAATTATTAAAATAACTAGCCTGACATAGCATTTATTATAAGTTTTATTTTCATCTTTAAGAGGTATCATTATATTTCTTTAATAATATTATTACCCAATATAATAATTTGTTTATTAATCGGTAGAATCTTTTGTAAAGCATTTGACTTTATATCAAGCCCTCCTGTGTAAGTTCCAAAAGAAGGTAAAATACAGAAGCTTTCTGTTAAAATAAAACATTTATAGGAGTAATTTAGACCATTAAATTTTAAAATAATTTTTGGATGATAATGTCCAGAAAATTCAAATATATTCAATTCATTAATTTCACTTTTAGAATGAACAAACTTAAAATTTTTCAACTTATGAGAATTTTTAAAGTTTCCCATTAACTTATTTTTAAATAGTACATTTGAATCGTGATTTCCTTCAATCCATGTAATATCAATTTTATGTAATAAATTATTAATAATATTAATATATTTTTTTTTCATATTTTGAATTGACTTATTTTCATGAAAACTATCCCCTAATGAAATTAATCTCTTAGGTTTATATTTTTTTATCACATTTGTTAAATTTAAAATAGTTTCATCTAAATCAAAAGGTGGGACTAGGTTTCCTTGATTAGCAAAACTAAGACTTTTTCCTAAATGAAGATCTGAACAAATGAGTGTATTTAAATTCTCTAAGAAAATTGAACCAGACTTGTCAAAAAAAATTTTTTCTCCTTTGATATGTTTTTTAATTGATTCCATTAGTGTTAATAAAGTTTAATATTTCATCTTTATTCGTGGTATGACTTTTAATCTTTTCTTTCTTATAAATTAGTGACATTGAAAATGGTGAAGGTTTTTTTAATTTTCTTAAGATTAATTTTTTATTAAGAAATAGATCAATTTTAGCTTTGTCACAAAAAAATCTTTTAACTTCTTCTCGTGTAATTTTTAAGAGAATGTGGTTGGGGTCATATTTTTTTAATGTATCAAATATTGTATCACTATTAATGTAGTTTTTTTTATTTTTACTTTTTTTTTCAACAAGTCCTGAGATTAAAGAAATTTCTCTAAAAGTTTTTTTTGCAATGAATGTGTCCAAAATATTAATGAGTAATTCATCAGAGCTAAAGAAAGCTTTAATTGTGCTAAGACTGAGAGATTTTTTTTCATTTAAAAATATAGCAAATGAATATTCTTCAATAGTATAATCATAAGTTAAAATCTTATTTTTTTTTAAAAATTCTATAAAAAATAAGCAAAAAGAATGATTTGTTTGTCTTCCTAAAAAAGTATAAAAGCATAAGTAAGTTCCCTTTCCATAAGGAAATTTTTCAATTAATATTTCATTCTTTTTTGGTAATGATGAAAAAGACTTTTGATTTTTAATAAATTTTTTAATTTCATCGGGAAAATTTGATATTTTATGTAAATTTTTGAGAATTTCATCAGAGAGATTTTTACTTAATGACAAATTGCCTCCCCAATAAATTGGAGTTTTATTAATTTTTTTTTTTATTTTTTTTACAAGAATTATTTCACTAGAAATTTGTAAACAAACTAAATTTAAACCAGAAAAAATAAAAAAGTCACCTTTTTTTAGTGTTGTCAAAAAATTCTCATCAACATAACCAAGGTTTTTACCTGTGTTTAATACAATTTTAACATTTGCGTTGTCTATAATAGTTCCAATGTTTACAAGTGTTTTTATTCTATTAGTTAAACTATTAATTTTATATAAACCATTAGGAGTTAGGTAAATTTTATTCCACTGCTTATAATTATTTAGAACATATCCTCCATTTTTAACAAATTCTAATATTTTCATATATTCATTAAACGATAATGATCTGTAAGGAGATGCTTTTATGATTTCAGAATATGTATTTTTTGGACAGAACCCTTTACCGCATGCGAGTAATAACAAGTGCTGACATAAGACATCTTTAGCACCAGTTCGTCTTGGTAAAGATTCAAATTTCATATCTTCTGCAAGTTTTTTAGCTGAAATACACTCCAAATATTCAAACTGATTTGTAGGAATTAAAAATGATCTTGCAATTCCTTGGTGATTGTGGTTCGAGCGACCAGTTCTTTGAATAAGTCTATTAATGTTTTTGGGTGTACCTATTAAAATAACTTGGTCGACATGATCCCAATCAACGCCAAGCTCTAGTGAAGAAGTGCTGACAATTACATCCAACTTACCTTTAGAAAAGTTATCTTCCACTTCATTTCTGTGCTTTGTGGAAAGAGATCCATGATGAATATTAACTTTAATGTAAGAATTAAGTGATAAGAGAAGCTCATTATGAAGAAGTTCAGATTGAGCTCTTGTATTAACAAAAATGATAGTTTTTTTGTTAATTATTTTTTTTTTAATTATATCAATTGCAAAGTTTGGTGAATGTCCAACTAAAGGTATTTTTTTGGAATATAAAACATCAATTTTAATTTTTTTTTTTTGCTTATTTGATATTAACTTAGTCTTACCTTTAAAAGATAACCATTCATTTAAGTTCATAAAATTAGAAACAGTTGCAGATAAACCAATTAACAAAAATTTTTTATTGATTGAATTAAGTTTGCTTAAACTTAAAGATAACTGATCACCTCTTTTCTCATTCAGTAATTCAGTAACTTCATCTATAATTACATAGTCAATATTTTCCAAAAAATTTAGCGCGTCAGGGTTGGCAATCATTAAAGTAAATGACTCAGGAGTTGTTAGTAAAAAATCAGGTATGGAAAAGAGTTGTTTTCTTTTTTTATTTGAAGGCACATCAGAAGTTCTTTTTTCTACTTTGCACTTAATATTAAGTTCAAATATGATCTTCTTTAAATTATCCTCTAAATTTGAGTTTATAGATTTTAATGGAGAAATATAAAGAATATTCTTTTTAATGCCTTTGCAGAAATAATTTAAAAAAGGAAGAAAGGAAGTTATTGTTTTACCAGTACCGGTATCTGATGAAATAATATATTGTTTGTATTTATTTTTACTGAGACAGCTGAAAAATTCTTTTTGATAGTCAAATAATTTCCATTTTTTGATTTCTAGCCAATCTGAAAATTTTTTACTGCAATTAAAATCATTCATTTAAATCAATTAATTCTTATTTATATTTATTCCAAGAGATAATTATGAACAATAACTGGCTTATTAAAAAAAAAGAAGGTTTATATTGTATTCCTGGAGATTTTTATATAGATCCAACTTATCCAGTAAACAGTGCTTTAATTACACATAGTCACACTGATCATGCCAGACCAGGAAATAAGAAAATTTTAGGAACATCAGATACAATAAATATAATGAAACTAAGATATGGTAAAAATTATTGTCAATATTCTCAAAAAATAGAATTTGGTAATTTCCTGAGGATAAAAGGAGTTAATATTAAATTTATACCAGCTGGTCATATTATAGGAAGTTCTCAAATTTATTTAGAGTATAAAGGTGAAATTATTGTTGTTTCTGGTGACTATAAAAGAAGAAAGGATCTTACTTGTGATCTTTTCGAAGTTAGTAAATGTCATACCTTTATTACAGAAGCTACTTTTGGGCTACCCATATTTTCACACCCCGATGATATTAATGAGGCATCAAAGTTAATTAAATCTATAAACGACAATAGTGACTACTGTCATTTAATTGGTGTTTATGCTTTAGGAAAATGCCAAAGATTCATAACGCTTCTTAGGAAATTAGGATTTAATGATGTTATATACCTGCATGGAGCCTTAATGAAAATTTCGAATTATTATATTGATAGAAAAATAAATTTAGGTGAATTAAGAAATATTTCAGAATTAAAAACATCCGATTATTCAAGTAAATTAATTTTATGTCCTCCATCTAGCCTTTCAGATAGATGGTCACAAAGATTTAGAAAAGTAATTAAAGGTTTTGTTTCAGGCTGGATGGGCATTAAACAAAGAATTAAACAGAAAAACATACAATTACCAATTGTAATTTCAGACCATGCAGATTGGAATGAAATATTAACAACAATTGAAGAAATCTCTCCAGAAAGGGTTTTAGTGACACATGGAAGAGAAGAGGGATTATTAAGTTATTTAAAACAGAAAAAAGTAACTTGTAATGCATTAAACCTAATTGGATTTGAGGATGAAGATGATTAAATTCTCAAAACTTTTAGATGATCTACTCTTAAACCCTTCTAAAAAAAAAAAAATCAAAATTCTAATAAATTATTTTAGTAGCTTAGAAAAAACAGAAAAAGAGTTCGCTTTATCAATTTTGTCAAAAAATTTTTCAATAAAATTAATTAAACCTAATGATATAAAAATAATGATTAAAAGAAAAATTTCGGAAGAATTATTTTCTTATTCATATGACTATGTGGGTGACCTTGCGGAAACCTTTTCTCTTTTGTGGCCTAAAAGTAAAGAACAAAAACCAATTTCTTTTGTCTTTTTTATGAAATCTATTGCTAAATATGACAACAAAAAATCCTTTATTAGTTTCTTAGAAAAAACTTTCGACAATATTTCTTCAAATGAAATCTATGCGATAATAAAAATTTTAACTGGTGGATTAAGGGTAGGAGTTTCGGAGGGAATTTTAAAAGAATGCCTTGTTGAACAAGGTGTCAGAAATAAATTTGAAATTGAAGAGTACTGGTATGCTTTTTCTTCATCTTTTAAAAATTTTTTTTGTTGGCTAAGTGGAGGAAAGCTTCCTGATAATATAAATAAAAAAGAACTATTTCATTCATTTATGCTTTCTGACACATTTGATGAAAATCAAATTACAAAACTTAATATCAAAGATTATTTATGTGAATTTAAGTGGGACGGAATAAGAGCACAAATAGTAGTTTCAAATTCTGGAAAAATCTACTCTAGAAATGGTGAAGACATAACAAATTCCTTCCCAGAGTTAAATATTAAGAGTAATAAAGTTTCAGTTATTGATGGTGAATTAGTTGTAAAAAAAAATGGTAAAATACTTTCTTTTAATGATCTCCAAAAAAGAATAGGAAGAAAAAAGGTAAGTTCCAGAATTATTGATCAATTTCCTGTTCATTTTCTTGCTTATGATATTTTATTTATGAATGATTTTGATTGCAGAAATTTAAATCTATCTAGTAGAAAAAAAAAACTTGAGTCTCTTTTAAAAATTTTAAATGTCTCAAATATTTCTCTTTCTCCACTAATAAATTTTAATTCATGGAATGATCTAAAAAATCTACGTAATAAATCTTTAAATAATCATATTGAGGGAATAATGTTGAAAAAAAAAAATAGCCTTTATCTTAGAGGTAGACCTAAAGGTTGTTGGTATAAGTGGAAAAGAAATCCTTTTTTTATAGATTTTATTATAATGTATGCTCAAAGAGGTCATGGGAAAAGATCGTCTTTTTATTCTGATTTTACTTTTGGTTGTTGGACTGATAACAGTTTTAAAAATTTAGTTCCAGTTGGAAAAGCTTATTCTGGTTTTACGAATGAAGAGCTTATAAATCTTGATAGATGGGTTAGAAGCAACACCTTAGAAAGATTTGGGCCTGTTAGATCTGTTAAATCTAGCTTAGTTGTTGAAATAGCTTTTGACAATATTAACTTTTCAACCAGACATAAATCAGGGGTTGCGCTTAGATTTCCAAGATTTAGTAGGATAAGATGGGATAAACCCCCTGATGAAGTGTGTGTTTTAAATGATATAAAAAAGCTGATTAATTAACTTGAAAGTTCTACTTTTGTTCTTATAATAACTTCATGAAAGAGGAAATTTCTAAAAAAAATAAAATTTTTATAAGTGCTATTACAGCTGCAGCTGGCTTTCCATCTCCTGCAGAGAATTATATTGAGGAGCATCTAGATATAGGTAAATATTTGGTAAATAATATTGAGTCAACATTTTTTGTCAGAGTATCCGGCGACTCAATGATTAACGTAGGTATTTATAACAACGATATAATGGTTGTAGATAAATCATTAACTCCTAAAAACCACTCTGTTGTTGTTGCTTCTCTAAACGGAGAGTTGGTAGTTAAAAAATTTTTAAAGGATAAACAAGGAAAATGTTATTTAAAGTCTGAGAATGAAAATTACCCTAAAATAATATTAGACTCTAAAATGGAAACAACTATCTGGGGAGTTGCTATATACGTGATACATAATTTATCTTAAAGTAATGATAGGTCTGTTAGATTGTAATAATTTTTATGTTTCATGTGAAAGATTGTTTGATCCGAAGCTTTTAGAAAAACCAGTTGTCATATTATCAAATAATGATGGTTGTGTAATCTCTCGATCTGAAGAAGCAAAACAAATAGGAATTAAAATGGGAGAACCATTTTTTAAACTTAAGAAATTTATAATAGATCACAATATTTCCGTTCTATCATCCAACTATTCTTTTTACGGTGATATATCAAATCGAATAATGAATATATTAAAAAAAAGCCTACCAATTGTTGAAGTTTATTCAATAGATGAGGCATTCTTCATTCTGGACATAAAAAATCAAAGAGATGATTTTGGTCATAAATTGGCAAAAAAAATATTAAAGTGGACAGGTATTCCGGTGAGTATAGGTTTGGCTAAAACTAAGACGTTAGCAAAAATTGCAAATAGAGTTATAAAAAAAAAAACTCCAGTACCCCTACTTAAAAATAGATGATAATAGTGTATTTGAACTAAGATCTAAAAAAATCATAGATTATGTTTTACAAAAAACAAATGTAAACGATATTTGGGGTATAGGTAGTAAATTAGCTAAATTCTTGATGGAGAATGGTGTGAATAACGCTTTTGACCTAAGAGAGTTTAACGAAAGTTTTGCAAGAGAAAAAAAGGGAGTCATTTTACAACGTTCGATTCTTGAGTTAAAAGGTATAATTTGTAATGAGGTTGAAAAAGAATCGGTTAAAAAGAAGTCAATATGTGTTTCTAGATCTTTCGGTAGAAAACTTAATTCTTATGAAGATATAAGAAGTGCGCTTATAGTTTATGTACAGAAAGCATCGTTTAAGATGAGAAATTATAATTTATTTTGTAAATCTGTAACGATTTTTTTAAAGACCTCAAAGTATCAAAAAAAAAAATATAAAAATATAAAGACATACTTTTTTTTAGAGGGAACCAATGATGTGAGAGTAATATGGAAGATATCTGAAAAATTACTTAAAGAAATTTATTTATCTAATTTTTTATATAGCAAAGTAGGGGTAATACTCTCTGATTTTTGTGATTCTGAAAATATACAAAAAAGTTTATTTTATAATAGAAATCGAGACTACCATAAGAAAAAAAGTGATAGTGTAAAATTAATGAAAATAATGGATAGTATTAACAAGAGATTCGGTGATAGTAAATTAAGGTTATCTTCAGATGAAAATGGTTCTTTTTATTCAAAAAAAAGAAATGCAAAGTGGTCAATGAAATCAGAATATAGATCACCTTGCTATACTACTAATTGGTGTGATATACCAAAGATAAAAGTATGAATGAAAATGAGCAAAAGAAGATAGCCTCGGCAATTGTATTAAAAGCTAGAGCCGAGTGCAGAAAAAAAAAAAATTAATCCATATATAGCAATCGGTGCATTCATTGATGAGGTAATAAGAGAGTTATCATTACAAAATACTGATGATAAGATAGCAAAGTTTTTAACTAGCGTTGCAGAAAAAGTTAAAATGGGTATTTACAGAAAAAAATAACCTAATTATTTCGTTTTTAAATTTTTAATAAGATAGTCGATAGTTTCATATCTTGGTAGGTCGTTCTTAATCTTGAAAAGAAGATCTTTAGCATTTTTTGAAAGTTTCCTTTTTTGGCGTTTACCTTTAAAACTATTAAATTGAGAAAGTACACCAGATTTATTAGTTTGATACTTATCAGATAATTTATAAAAAGTTTGCATAGATCTTTGAGAAACATTTTTTATTACTTTAAATTTTGTATTCTTTGGGTATGCATTGTCAAGCTTTTCAGGTTGCACCATATTCTGGATAACGTATCTTTTTAATAACTCATATGCTTTAAAAGAAATTGCGTACTTTGAATTAATAGAGGATTTGTTTATACTTTTTTTTGATTTATTATATAATTTTAATAAACTCATATGTACAATATAAAGTGTTATAAATTTAAATCAAATACTATATGTAGATTTTTAGATGGAATTCGTTAAACAAGCTTTGGAAAAATTTGAATTAGAATCTCTAATTCCTTATTTAGAAAACACTGGTTATCTAATATTTTTTTTAGTTATTCTAACTTTATTAATTTATTTTTTCTTTAGCTTACTGCTAAGATTAATTTTTAAAAAATCTGATAATAAACAAGAAAGAAAACAACCTTCACTGAATGAAATAATTGATTCAGATAATCTTAAGGTTGACAATGACAATGATTTTGTTGATGTTTTAGTAGCTATAGAAGAGGAAATGGCAGCAGTTAGAGAATTGTACGTTGGTGGGTATATAAGTAAGGGTGTTTATATTACTGAGACTGATAGACTTTACGAAAAAGCAAAAATATTTGGTTTATAATTTAATCTTTTAAGTCTTCAGACCATGCAGCTGATAGTAGCTGTCGGATTCTCTTCACGTGTTCTTTGGTGTTATTTTCATCGACTTTAATATCATTTTTTTTCTTCTGAATACCTGCATTAAGCCATAACATTTCAATAGAATCTACGAGTGACGACTTTTCTTTTGATGAAAATTCATTGAACTTTTCAATTGATTTTTTCACATCAGTAATTTTTTTTTTATGCTCCATATTCTACAGCGATTTCAAATAATGATCTTGTTTCATTTTGGTAGATCTTTTTATCAATATAGCCTTTGATAAATAACTCTCTGACGTTTTCCATTTCATTTTTGATTTTTAATAAGTGTTTTTCATTTTCATTCATAAGCTATATTATAGAATTTTAAAAACTAGATTAAACATAAATGTAAAAAAAATAAATGAAAGACAGACTTACGAAAAGTATTAAACGTTTGGAAAAGTTAAATTTAATAAAAGAAAAAAATAAGTCAAACTTTGAAAAAGGCTTAAATTCTTATGAAATAAAAGTTTTTAGACAGTTAAGAGAAAAATATGACTTATCTTTAGAATCTAATGAAAATAATAAAGAAGAAGAAACTGAACTAAGTGATGAAGCAAAAGTCACATTGGAAAGAATTAAAAAAGGTGAAGGTTTTAAGCTTTAGATTTTTTTTGTTTTTTGTTTTTTTACCTTTTAGTTCTATTTCCAAAGAAGCATTAGTATTCTCAGAGACATTTTCTGAACTATTAGTTAAAGTAGCCAAAACTGAAAAAGAAAAACAAAGAGGTTTGATGTTTGTTGACGAACTTTTGCAAACAAATGGGTTGCTTTTGCTTTATAAAAAACCAAGAGTTGTAAATATCTGGATGCACAATACAAAAATTCCATTGGACATAGTTTTTATAAATGAACAGAATAAAGTAGTTTTGGTGAAGAAAGGAAAGCCACTTTCAAAAGAAATTATTTCTTCAGTGTTTCCTGTAATTGCTGTTCTTGAAATTCCGGAGGGATGTGCAAAAACGTTAGATATAAAGTTAGGTGATAAAACCTCCTGGAGAATAATAAAAGCTAAAGTAAAAAATATTAGATATTATCATTGTTTAGATCATCATTAATTATTAAAATGTAATAATAGTTTTTGTTATGGGGAATTTAATAGATAAACTAAAAAAAGAAAAGCCAGCCTTTCTTGCTGAATTTAATGACTTTGTGCAGAAAATAAGACTAGAAAATAACGATGAATTAGTAAATCTGCATTCAACAATAAGCTCATTAAGAGATCAGTTAGAAAATCAACAATTTCTTAAAAATAAAGAAATTCAGCATGCGATACTTCAAACAGCGGACGAAATCAAACAACTTCAATTAACTATTACTGAACAAAGAAATCAGTTAGATAAACTAAAGTTTGAAAAAAAAGAAGCAATTCAAAAACAAATTCAGGCCTCTACTGATGAAATTAATCAATTGAAAAAATCTTGCACAGCATTAAGAGACGAGCTTGAAAATTTAAAATTTAACAAACAGGAGTCCGTTCAAAAAGCTATTTTAGAATCTAGTCAAGAAATTAAAGAATTAAAATTGTCAATTTCAGATTTAAGAAATGAGCTTGAAAGCTTAAAGTTTGAAAAAAAAGAAGCTGTTCAAAATGCAGTACTTAATTCAAATAATGAAATTCAACAACTTAAATTCTCGAGTCAAAAATTAAGAGAAGAAATTGAAAAAACAATACAAAATTATGAAAACAAATTAAAAAAAGGTTGATATATGAAAAATAACAAAAAACCTGAAGACATAAAAATTTTAAAAGCAGAAATTGATAGATCCAAATTACTATTAAACATTTCAAGAAAAATTGCCTCTATAAAAAACCTATCAGAAATACTCTGGACTATAGTTGAGTTTGTTACAAAGAATGTTGATGCAGACAGGGGAACATTATTTTTAAATGATGAAGAAACTAATGAACTGTATTCCAGAGTTGCTCAAGGGGATTTAACAAGAGAAATTAGGATTTTAAATACAGTGGGAATTGCAGGAGGTATTTTTCAATCTCAGGTGGGTGAAATTATTCATGATGTTTACTCAGATGAAAGGTTTAATAAAGATGTTGATCAGGAAACCGGTTATAAAACAAAAAATATGATTTGCTCACCTGTAAGGACTGTAAATGGAAAAATTATTGGAGTAATTCAGGTCTTAAATAAAAATAAAGGAAGGTTTACAAAAGATAATTTAGAATTTGTTAATTCAGTTGCTACACAAGCGGCTGTTTCAATACAAAATGCTCAGAATAATGAATTTTTTGAAAAAAAAAGAGCACAAGAAATGGAATTCATAAGTATTGTTTCTGATGTTACAGCTGAAATTGATTTAAGCGCTCTTTTAAAAAGGGTAATGGAAGAAGCAACAAGGATGCTTAACGCAGACAGGGCTACATTATTTTTAAATGATGAAAAAACAAACGAACTTTTTTCAAGAGTCGCCATGGGAGAGGGAATGGGAGAAATAAGATTACCTAACACAGCGGGTATTGCAGGTAGTGTTTTTTCTTCTGGTAAAACTATGAACATACCCTACGCATATGCTGACTTAAGATTTAACCCCGCATTTGATAAACAAACTGGATATTTTACGAGATCAATTCTGTGTGTTCCTGTTACAAATAAAAATGGAAAGGTTATTGGCTGTACTCAAGTGCTAAACAAAAAAGGTGGCAAATTTACAGAAGAGGATGAATCGAGACTAAAAGCGTTCACTCAACAAGTTGCAATAGCTCTGGAAAATGCAAAGTTATTTGATGATGTTTCAAAGTCAAGAAAATATAATGAGAGCATGCTTTCAAGTATGTCAAATGGCGTAATAACAATTGATGGAGATGGAAAGATTGTTACATGTAACAAATCAGGTCTTAAAATTTTTAAAGTCAATGAAAAAAACTTAATAGGTCTAGATTCAAATAAATTCTTTGTTCAACAGAACCAATGGATCGAAGAGAAAATTAATTTAGTAAGAGAGTCCAAAGAACCAGAATTAATCATGGATGCTGAAATTAATGTTTTTAATCAAGAAACTGAAAAAAATGAAATAATTTCGGTAAACCTCACAATATTACCTCTAATTAATGAAGACAGTGATGGAAGAACAGACGAAAAAGAGAGTTTTCTGGGAATTTTGTTAATGATTGAAGATATTTCTTCTGAAAAAAGAATGAAGTCTACAATGTCAAGATATATGGACCCTGGTATTGCAGATCAATTACTTGAGGACGGTGCTGATATAATGGGAGGACTTGATACAACTGCGACACTTTTGTTTTCAGACTTGAGAAGTTTCACTAATATTACTGAATCTCTGGGTGCTCAAGGAACGGTTAAACTCCTAAATGAATATTTTGAAATTATGGTTGAGTGTATTTCTGAACAAGGAGGTATGCTTGATAAATTTATTGGAGACGCAATTATGGCAGCTTTTGGTTTACCTATCTCTCATGAAGATGATGAAGATAGAGGCGTAAAGGCTGGTATAAATATGATCAAAAGACTTTGGGATTGGAATGATCAAAGAGAAAAAGATGGAAAGCCTCCTTTAGACATGGGACTAGGATTAAATACTGATAAAATTGTAGCAGGAAACATTGGTTCACAAAAAAGGATGGATTATACTATGATTGGTGATGGTGTTAACCTTGCGGCAAGACTTGAAAGTGCATGCAAACAGTATAACGCAAGAATTTTAATAAGTGATTTCACCTTCAAAAAACTTAAAGGTACATATAGAATTAGGTATATTGACGACGTTGTTGTTAAGGGTAAAACTGAACCAGTTGGAGTTCATGAAGTCTTGGATTATCATAGCGAAAAAACTTTTCCTAATCTTATGGATGTTGTTAACCATTTTAATGAAGGAAGAAAAAAATATATTTCTGGTGACTTCGATCAGGCAATCACTTCGTTTAAAGAATGTTTAAAAATAAATTCTGAAGATAAATTATCTGAAACTTATATTGATAGATGTAACCAACTCATTTCTGAAAAACCAAAAAATTGGGATGGAGTTTGGGTTATGAAAAGTAAATGAGAAATTATCCTTTTGAAAAAAATTTTCCTTCAATATCGTATATCGCTAATAATTGGCCAAGATCTAAAAGTGTTTTAAAAAAATTTATTCTTTCAAATCACAAATTACCTGATTTGTATAATTTATGTCTGAATTGTTTAAACGATTTGAATGTTCATAAAATTGAAAGAATGAAACCAGTTTTGAAGAAACTTTCAGCGTTATGTTTGAAAAATGTTACTTATAATACCTATCATGACTCACATCATTTTAAATCTGTAATTATTATTGCATGTCTCTTAGCAAAATTATCGAAGTTGAATAATAATGAGGATAGGTTGCTTTTGGTAATAGTCGCTCTAACCCATGATTTAGGTCATTTAGGTAGAAGAGTTCAAAATAGATCGTTTTATCAAGAGGAAAAAAGTTTCAGTATATTGAGCAGAATTTTATTTAAAGTAAAACCAAATTTTAAAAAAAACCAAAGAATAAAAAAAATATTTAGGAGTACGTATTTTCCAATTAAACCAGAAAAAGTTGATGATCACGTCGAAAAAATAATTTTGGATGCTGATATTTTAGCATCTCTGATGTTTGGATTAAATGTAGGTGTTGAATTTGCTGGTAGATTGAAACATGAATTAAGATTTGAAGGAGGATCTAAACAATTATTTTCTGGGTTTTTGAAATTTTTAGATAATAAGTCTTTATATCTAGATTCGTCAAAAAAATCGTGTTAATGTTTAAAAAATATGTTAATTTGTCGTTAACTTATACACAAAATGCAGTTTGTGGGTAACTTTTATTATGAAGCTTTTAATATTACTAATAATTGTTCTAAGTTTTAACCCTGCTCAAAGCCAGGATAACCAGAATACTTCACCCGAAATAGAGTTTTTTAATTTAGATTCCGCCCTGAAAAGTGTTTTGCGAAATCATAAGATGATAAAAGCAACAAAAAATGATGTAGAGGCAGCTAAATTTAGGTTAAAGCAATCAAGAGGTGGTTTTTTTCCTTCTTTAGATGTTACTGCAAATTACGGTCATGAAAATATTATTAAATATGGTGCCGGTAACAATACGCAGTTAGCTGCCAGAGATGCGACAGCTAAGATTACTCAAACAATAACAGACTTTGGACTCACCAGATCAACGGTTAAAACGTCAAAGTTGTCTCTCAAACAAACAAGAGCTATGGAAAATCAAATAAAGAATGATATTTTGCTGAGAGCCATAACTGCCTATTTAAGAGTAATTCAATCCCGTGAGAGCGTAAAATATGCCGTTCAATCAGTTGCAAATATAAAAAAACAAACAGAATTAGAGGACGCAGCTGTTTCCGCTGGTGGTGGATTAACATCTGATGTACTTCAAGCCAAAACTCAGTTGGCAGGGGCTCAAGCAAGACAAATTCAATTTGAAGGTGTTTTATCTGCAGCAAGACATGAATTTGAATATGTCTTTGAAAGCTTTCCTAAAAATCTTAATAGTCTTCTTCTTTTACAGTCTGTATTTGACTCTTTACCAAAATCACTTGAAGAGGCTGAAAAACTAACTATAAAAAATAACCCTTCATTGGTAGCCGCCAGAATTGCTGAGGAGATAAGTAAGGAAGGAATTAATACTGCAAAAGCAACATTGTTTCCTACTATAAAAGGTATAATCAGTCACTCAGAGAAACAAGATTTTGGGGGTATAGTGGGGTTTAAAAGAGAAAGTTCTGCCAAGGTTGATTTTTCTTATCCACTTAATTTAAGCTTATCTCAGTACGCTGGTAAGGACGCTGCAGTTGAATCGTATTTAGCAACGTCTACTAGGATAAGGGATCAAGAATCAATGATTAAACAAATGCTAAGAACTACTTGGGACGGCTTATTAACTGCTCAAAAAAATGCACAGTTTCTTACAAATCAAGCTAGAATTTCAAATGAATTTTTAGAGCTTGCTAGGACAGAAAGACAAGCAGGTAACCGAACACTCTTAGACGTTCTAAATGGTGAAACAGCATTCATAAATGCACAGGCTGATGCCATAGCAGCAAAAATTGAGGTTTTAATAAATAGTTACACTTTATTGAGTTTAATGGGAGGACTTACTTTAGATACCGTACAGTTAATGAAACCAAAAAATGTTGAAAACTAACTTTATATTTGATGTTAAAAGAAATTAACTTTACTGATAAATTAAACGATGACTCATTAACACATAGTCAACCCAAGACACTTCATCTTTATTCGGGAAATTCACTTAAGTTAGAAAACCTACCCTCGTGGTTATTAAAATCTGATTTTTCGAGAAATAACAGTGATTTAATTGCAACTTCTGATAGTGGTGATCAGGTCATACTTATTGACTATTTTGCTAATTTTGAATTACCGTCATTATTAACTGAAAATGGTTTACTACTTAATGGATCTCTTATAAAGACATTGGCTGGTCCTTTAGCTAAAGGTCAATATGTTCAAGCAGCCGATGCAAACGTTCTTTCTATTGGCGAGGTTTCCACTATTTCTGGAACGGCAAAAGCAACAAGATTAGATGGTACGACTACTAACCTAAATGCAGGAGACCCAGTCTTCCAAGGAGATACTATTGAAACTGAAGGTTCTGGAGCAGTGGGTTTAGTTTTTTTAGATAAAACAACACTTTCTCTATCTGATGGAGGAAAGATGGTTTTAGATGAGTTAGTTTACGATGCAGCAACAGGAACGGGTAGTATGGCCGTTGATATGCTTGAGGGAGCTTTTAGTTTTGTCAGTGGTGAAATAGCTAAAACTGGGCCTGATGCAATGGAAGTTAAAACACCCGTAGCAGTGATTGGTATCAGAGGAACAACTGTTGCTGGTAAGGCAGCTGTAGAGGGAAATGAGAACAGTTTCACATTACTTCAAGATGCAGATGGAGGAGTGGGACAAATTTCAGTAAGTAACGATGGAGGAACACAAGTTTTAGCTCAAATTGGTGCAACAACAAGTATTTCTAGCTTTACTGCACCACCACCACCACCAATAATTTTATCTGCAGCACAGATTCAAGCTGATTATGGAACTGCACTTAATGTATTACCACCAACTCCAGCGGTAGCCCCACAGCCACAAGCTGCGCCACCTCCGCAAGAACAAGCTCCGGAAGAACAGGTCCAGGAGGAAGAAGCTGCTGAAGAGGAAGGTGAAGAAGAAGCTGGTGAAGAACAAGTAACTGAGGAAGGTCCTGCAGAAGAAGAAGGTGAAGGAGAAGAGGGTCCCCCTGAGGGAGAGGGAGAAGAGGGCCCCCCTGAAGGAGAAGAAGGTCCACCAGTTGGACCAGATGGAGAACCTCTTGCTGAGGGTGAGGGTCCCCCTGAAGGAGAAGAAGGTGGTCCTCCTGAAGGTGAAGAAGGACCCCCTGTTGGACCAGATGGAGAGCCATTACCACCTGGAGAAGGTGGTCCTCCCGCAGGCCCAGATGGAGAACCATTGCCACCTGGAGAAGGCGGTCCTCCTATTGGACCGGATGGAGAACCGTTACCACCTGGTGAAGGTGGCCCACCTCTTGGACCGGATGGGGAACCATTACCACCTGGAGAAGCTGGTCCTGGTGGCCCTGGAGATTTTGGTCCTGGTGGTCCAGGCGGACCCGGAGATTTGGGTGGTCCTGGAGGACCTTCACCCGAGCAAGAAGAGGTTGCAAGGGAAGCTTTTGAAACAGCACTAGCCGATGGATTAAGTCCAGAGCAAGCTATGGCAGCAGCTGCAGAAGCTGCTGGTTTACCTGTACCTCCTGGAGGCTTTGGACCTGGTGGTCCTGGTGGACCTGGAGATTTTGCACCTGGTGGACCTGGAGGATTAGATGATCCATTTGGTCCCGGTGGACCTGGTGGTCCTGGGGGATTAGATGATCCATTTGGTCCCGGTGGACCGATTGGAATTGATGGCCCTGGAGGGTTAGATGATCCATTTGGTCCCGGTGGACCGATTGGAATTGGTGGCCCTGGAGGATTAGATGATCCATTTGGTCCTGGTGGACCTGGAGGATTAGATGATCCATTTGGTCCCGGTGGACCGATTGGAATTGGTGGACCTGGAGGATTAGATGATCCATTTGGTCCCGGTGGATCGATTGGAATTGGTGGTCCTGACGGACCGATTGGAATTGGTGGACCTGGTGGTATTCCTGGTGGACCTGGTATTCCTGGTGGACCTGATAATATTCCTGGTGGACCTGCTTTTCCTGGTGGACCTGGTGGACCTGGTGCACCTTTTATTCCTGTTATTCCTGGTGGACCTGCTTATCCTGGTGCACCTAGTGGACCTGGAATCGGACCTACTTTTCCTGGCGGTCCCGGTGGACCTGCTTTTCCTGGTGGACCTGGTGGACCTGCTTTTCCTGGTGGACCCGGTGTTCCTGGTTTTCCTGGCGGACCCGGTGTTCCTGGTTTTCCTGATGGACCTGGTGCCCCTGGGATGCCTATGCCTACTTATCCTGGCGGACCCGTTGTTCCTGGTTTTCCTGGCGGACCTGGAGATTATGGTCCCGGCGCCTTTGGACCTAATCCTTTTGGTGGACCCATGGGTGGTCCAATGGACTTTGGTTCTGATCCTTATGCAATGGCTCCCGTGGAAACTTATTTTTTTGATGATCCATCTCTATATGATCACTACTATGAGGAAATAGAGGCTGGAGGTGTTTCAGCTGAAGCAATGCAAAGCACTGGACAAACTTTTACTGGAACAAATAATGTTGATAATGTAGATAAATCTGCAGATTCTCAATCTTGGTCTTTGTATGGTTATAGCGGCAATGATATATTAAAAGGTAGTGCCTTTAACGACGTTTTATGGGGAGCTTTAGGAAATGATACTCTTTCAGGTATGGGAGGAAATGATCAGTTCTATTACACAGATTTGTTAGAGGGTAAAGACAAAATTACTGACTTTACAGTTGGTCAAGATACTTTACTTTTTGCTCACAACCCAACATCAGCCTATTCAAGGTCTGGATTATATACTGATGCTACTGCTCAAGGTGCGACTTTTGATATAACAAGTACAGGAGGAGGGTCGGTTCCAAATATATTTATTTTTTCTAATTCTACTTTTTATGGTGTAACCTCGTCTGCTGATTTAGCAAATAGAGCATCAAGCTTTTCTTTATCGAATGGGGGTACTGCGATAGGTGGTGAAACAGCATTTGTACTAACGCCAGAAGGTTCAGGAGGAGGTGTCGACGTTTATGTGTGGACTGATGGCCAAAATATTGATCCTTCTCAACATGGTTCCGGAAATATTGCTAGTGACGGAAATTTTGATACTGATGAGTTAGCACAGATCGCGGAATTAGGAAGTAGCACAAGTATTAATACAATAACTTCTACATCATTTGCATTTCAGACAATTTCTGGATTTTCAGCATAGTTGCATTCTACAAAAAAAATTGTATAATAAAGTCTGTATTGACTTAAAAAGTATCTGCAGAAATAACATTTTAGAAAATTTTAGATTGAAATTAGTTAAGTAAAATCTTGACATTCCAACATATCCACAGTTTATTAGACTGTGGAAAAAAAATAGTCTTTTGCAGTATGTATAACAACAAATTTGTTAATAGTTTATCAGAATCAATTTATGCTGGAAACTCAACAGCAGTTAATAATCTTCCTTCTTGGTTATTAAAATCTGATTTCTCTAGAAACAATACTGATTTAATAGCAACATCTCCAGATGGTGATCAGCTGACGCTCATTGACTATTTTATTAATTTTGAATTACCAAATCTATATACTGATAATGGACTTCAACTTAAAGGAAGTGCTGTGAATTATCTAGCAGGTCCGTTAGCAAAAGGGCAATACGCTCAATCTACTGATGTTACTGTCCTTTCTATCGGTGAGGTTTCAACAGTCTCTGGAACCGTTAAAGCAACAAGATTAGACGGTACAATAACAAACTTAAATGTTGGAGACCCTGTTTTTCAAGGAGATACTATTGAGACTGAAGGCTCTGGAGCTGTAGGTTTAGTTTTTTTAGATAAAACAACATTTTCTCTCTCTGACGGAGGAAAGATGATTTTGGATGAGTTGGTTTTTGATGCAGCAACCGCAACAGGCAGTATGGTGGTTAATATGGTTGAAGGAGCATTTAGTTTTATAAGTGGTGAAATAGCTAAAACTGGACCTGATGCTATGACGCTTGAAACTCCAGTTGTCACAATGGGTATTAGAGGAACAACTGTTGCTGGTAAGGCAGCTGTAGAGGGAAATGAGAACAGTTTCACGTTACTTCAAGACGCAGATGGAGGAGTTGGGCAAATTTCAGTAAGTAATGATGGAGGAACACAGGTTTTATCCCAGGTAGGGGCTACAACAAGCGTTTCAAGTTTTACCACAGCACCTCCAGCACCAATAATTCTGTCAGCAGCCCAGATTCAAGCTAATTATGGTACTGCGCTTAACGTATTACCACCAACTCCTGCGGTAGCGCCACAACCACAAACTGCTCCTCCTCCTCAGGAAGAAACACAAGAAGAGGAGGCTCAAGAAGAAGAGGCTTCAGAAGAAGAAGTTGAGGAGGAAGTTAATGAGGAACAAGTTGCAGAAGAAGGCTCTGAGGACGGCGAAGGTGAGGGTGAAGAAGGTCAACTTGAAGGAGAAGGAGAAGAGGGTCCACCTGAGGGAGAAGAGGGAGCAATTTCAGAATCTGATGGAGACTCATTAGCAAGTGATGAAGCTGCAAGTGGTCCTCCAGAGGGTGAAACATCGTCCGCTGCTGAGGAGCCAGGAACATCAGAGGAACAAGTTGCAGCAGCAGAAGCTTTTGATACCGCACTTGCAGCAGGTTCAAGTCCAGAGCAAGCTATGGCTGAAGCAGCTGAAGTCGCAGGGTTAGAGGGCCCTGAGCAGGCTAATTCAATTGAATCTAATCCAAATAATCCTAATTCTTTATCAAACCCAATGTCTGGAAACGCTAATCCAATATTAGCTCCTATTAATGCCATAATAGCAAGTGCACCTGGCTCATATACAGGAATGACGCCAGTATCAATGGGTCCAGCAGATATAATAAGTGGTCCAGCTGGATCAGCAGGTATTTTGGGAGGACCTTTAGGAGCAGGTACCATAGATTTATTAGTTTCCCCTATTGGAGCAGGGTTGGGTGATATATATTCGCAAACTGAAGTTGAAGTATTTCAAGAGTCTTTTTTCTTTGATGATCCAAGTCTATACAATGTAAATATAGAAGAGGAACCAGAAACCACTGAAATTAACTCTTTCTATATTAATGGAGCTAGTGACTTTGGAAGAATAATTTCTGATTATTCTTTGTCTCAAACACTTACAATTAATTTTACTTTTGATGAACCAGTCTCAACTCACTCTGTAACAAGGTCAGACTTTTATGAATATACCAGTACTGCTTCGACATCCTCTCTTTCATGGGACTCAAAACCATCAACTACCGCACAAACAGTCAATGAAACAGAACCAAATGGTACTTTTGGTTCTGCTCAAGTAATTGCAAGATCAAGATTTAAAATAGCCACAAATTCCGATGTTGGTGACGACAGTATTCCATGGGTAAAAATACAAGGTGGATACATAAATAACGGCATTGATATTTTCAAGGTAGACCTTCAAGCTGGTGAGACGCTGACTGTTGATATAGACTATGGTGATTCTTACAGTATAGATTTTAATTCTTATGTAACAATGTGGAATCAAGCTTTATCTTCTGTTGTAGCTGAAAATGATGATTCTGCTATTTCCTTAGGAGGTGCTGGTAGTTCTGGAACAGAGGATTCATATTTTACTTACACCACTAGTACGACAGAGTCATTTTATCTTTTAGTTGAAGATGCACCGCGTAATAACAATTCAAGTACGAGAGGTGATTTTGTACTTAATCTGAGTATTTCACCAACAAGTAGTTCTACCGGATTAGGAACAAGCTCAACTACGTCTGTAGGTGGTGATAATAAGTTACCCTACCTATTTAATTTTACAGAAAATACTAATAACTATAATACAAAGTCATTTAAATCAGATATTGTCTCTTCAATAAAATATACCGATTCTACAAGTGGAACAGGCAGTGAAGTTTTTCTTATGGTAGGAGATGGGACAAACAGTGCAATATGGTTGTGGGACGATCTATCTGAAGGTTATGGAATATCCGACAACGAACTTACCCTTGTGGCAACACTACCAAATTTTGACAACGATACACTTACTGGCTCCGAAATAGTGTTTGGTACAATTTAATTCATTTAGTTGTTTTTATTTATAATAGAATGATTA
>NZGH01000041.1 GCA_002690875.1 Rickettsiales bacterium | reverse complement strand
TCTTAACCATTTCAATATGAACAAAACAGTTATATCGGTTGCTCACAGACTAAGTTCAATTGAGGAATACGATTTAATTTATTTTTTGGATAAAGGAAGAATTATTGAAAGTGGTAAACATAATCACCTTCTTGATTTAAAAGGTAGATATTACGATATGTGGAAGTCACAAAAGAAGAAAAATTAACTATTTTTTGCAAAAATGGCTCAACTCATTAACATTTCTTTGAAATTTATCCTTAAGAATTTTGTGGTTTTTTAAAAATTTTTTGAAATTCTGACATAAAGATTTGTAGTACCATAAAAGGTCTTTTTGGTCTATTTCATAATCACGCCATAATCTTTTTCCGATTTTTCCATAATCATTTAAAATACAGTTTAAACTATGATGTTTATCGCAAATAGACACTAGTAGTGATGATTGAGATTTTTTACTCATGCTATCCAAAAATTTTTTTTTATTATTAAGCCAATCTCCAGGATCCTTATGATTGTTTTCATTTGAGCATTGTTTGATTATATTTAAAACCTTTATTCCAAATCTTGATTTAATTAATGCTATTTTTTTTTTGCCATTTTGATTTTCAAGGATGTCATGTAACAAGCTAGCAACAGCTTCCTCTGTAGACCCATTATTTTCGATCACAAGATTACTTACAGATGACAAATATGTGAAATAAGGAAATTTAATTCCTTTTCTGTATTTTGTTTGATAGAAACTGTATGAAAAATCTAAAGCTTTTTTATAAGTCAATATATTAAAATTGTTCTTTTTAGGCATATAAGGATAATAATTAATATCAATAAATGTTGAATTTAAAAGTTTTAATTTAAATTATTTAATTCATCAATATGAGTTAACGTGGCTTTAGCATTTCCATCAAGATTATATCCTCCTTCTAAAATAGATAAAATTCTGTTATCACAATAAAGTTTTGAAAGTTCAACTAATTTCCTAGTTAACTTTCTAAAACAATCATCACTTAATTCAAAACATCCAAGAGTATCATTGATTCTACTATCAAAACCAGCGGAGATTAAAATAAAATCTGGCTTAAACTTTTGTACATTTGGAACAAGTTTTTCATTAAAAACTTTAATAATTTCTTTATCCTTGGTTTTACAAGGCAAATGAACATTAATATTAAATCCAAATCCCTTTCCATTTCCACGACGTTCCGGTGATCCAGTTCCTGGATAGGCAAATTGATCGTGCGTTGAAAAAAAAAGAATACTTGGATCATTATAAAAAAAATATTCTGTTGAATTCCCATGATGATAATCCCAGTCGACAATCAGTATTTTTTTTAATTTAAATTTTTTTTGAATATATTTTGCAGTTATTGCTATGTGGTTATAGTAACAAAAACCTTCATCTTTTCCAGTATTAAGCGCATGATGACCTGGAGGTCTTATTGCGCAAAAAATATTTTTAGATTCCTTTTTCATGATTTTGTCAACACCAGTTAAACAAACTTTTACTGCGTATCTAGAAACTTTTTCTGCTAATGGTTGAAATTTTTTTAAACTATCAATGTGTTTTTCAAAATGAATTTCTCTAATCCATTTTTGAACGTCTCTATTTGTATTTACAACCTCAAGTAAACCAGAATTCTTGCTTTTTTTTAAATAATTTAGAATGTACTTAATCCTCTCTGGTTTCTCAGGGTGACCAGAGGATATTAAATGCTCAAAAAATATTAAGTTAGTTAAAACTTTAGTATTTTTTTTTGTATTAGCTTTTAAGTTAAACTTTAAAAAAAAAAATAAGAATATATTTAACAAAGAAAATTTAATAAATTCTCTTCTGTCAATAATCATTTTTATCTACCTTATGATATTTTTAACAGAACTATATATTTTTTCGTGCGCTTGATTCATCAAATTTTCAAATGCTATTTGGCTGATTTTAGATGCACCGTCTGCTACATTGCAATTAAAATAAACATTTTTTTCCCATGATTGTTCGGATTTAATTACATTTTTTACTATTTTATCATTTCCTTCAACAACAAAGTTTGAGGTTAAAGAAACTTTTAATTTTCCTGTATTTCGTATAGTTAAAAATTCTAGCGAAAAAAAGTTTTCATTGAAATTTATGAATGTAGTAAAATTTTGATTTTCTAATTCTTTTTTAAACAGTTTTCTTTCAGTGAAAACTACTTCACCAAACATTTTATTCAATAGTTTAATGTAAGAATCATTGAATAATTTTTTAAAATTATAATTGAGCTGCCAAGATTCACAATCCTCGGATTTTATTTCTTTTTTTATTTTAAAACTTTCTGGAGATAAAAGAATGGCATGCTTGTTTTCAATTTTAACTATGTTTTTAGGAATATTAACTGAGATATTTAGATTTTTATTAGAATTAGAGCAAGAAGTTAACAACACAAAAAAAGCTAAACAAATAAATAATTTCATAATCAAATAATAAGGCTTAAAAAATGATCTATCAATTAGATAATAGAAATGGTGATTTTAATATCACCATTTCCAATAAATACTCTAAAAATTAAAATTTAATTATTTTTGGACTTTTTATAGCCCCACCTATTTTCAGCTAAGTCCCAAACTCTTTTTGTTTGTTTAGGAATCTTGACTAATAGATTATTAAATTTAATTAAAGTTTTGGTTAGTAACATACTTTACACTCCTAAGTTAATAGGTTAATAAGCATGTACTTTTGACGCATGTACTATGCGCCACTTTTTAACCATGTGGATGGTGATACTATTATAATTATTTTTTTTTTAATATACAATTAAAATTTTTTGTAGAATTTTGGATTATTTAATTAATAATGTAATTATGAAAAACAAAGAAAGTATTCATCAGGAATTTGAAAGATTTATGAGAGATGAAATGGATGATGTAGAAAAAAAAAGGTACATAAAAAGTGATAATTACAAAACAATGTTTAATTTGTTAACTAAAACTCTTGGAAATTTGAAAAAATAATTATTGAATGAGGAAAAAAATTTTATTAATTTTTTTTTTACTAATATTTTTGATCTTTTCAATCCAGATTTTATTTCAAATAAATAAAAATTCAAATTTAAATATAGAAAAAGATTCAAACAATGATGTATCACAATTTAATGATAAAAAAAAATATTTGGTAGAATGTAAATTATTTAATGAAATAATTGATAGAAAAAAAATTGACAATGAAAGGCAATGTTATTATTCATGCTCAGAGGAGGATAATGTGAGAGTTGACACTAGTATCGCTTTTCCTTGTCAGCCATTTATATTAGAAGAAAGATAAATATGAAAACAATAATAATTGTAAGTTTAATTTTTATATTTAACAACTTAAAGGCCGGTGAAATTGACGGTAGGGGAGTGATTTGTAAAATTTATGGTGATACAATTGGTTATTTTTTTGAAGGTGATAGAACACACGAATATAAGTTGACCGGCGGGGAAAAAAAACTTGAATTAACAAAAAAAGATATTGGAAAGTACTTTACGAATGAAAATTATATATATTTTGGTGACGTAAAAATTGACAGAAAAAACTTAAAATACCAAAAATATTCATCTTTTAGAGGTAATTGTGAAGCTTTTAAAAATTTGGAAGAATTTAAAAAAGGTTTTGATATTAAATCGCTAATAGAAGGCAATAAAATATAAAAAATTGATGATATATTTAAAAAAAAACCTATAGCATAAGGGCTTATTCAATTATATTTGTGGTAGAATTGTAGTTTTTTAATGTTTTTTAAATATTTTAATAATTAATAATAAATTTATGTTAAATTAAAGCTATCAAATGAAAAATATTGATTTAGAAAGTTTAAATACTACGTTGTCCCAAAAAATTGATAATTTTATTGATACTGGTTTAAACGGACAGGAAGCTTTAATTGAATCCTTATCATCAATATCCAATAGTTTGAAAGACCTAGGCTTCTCTGAGGACATGATAAATTCTATTAAAACCTCATCATCTTCAATTTTTGAGCAATCACTAGCTGATGGTCATACTGTTAAAGAGGCTATTGATATAGTTCTTGAAAACATTAAAGAAACTTTAGAGACTTATAATGTTTCAGAAAGCACTGAAAATTCTAATGATTATAATCTAAACTTTTTAGATCCTCTTAATTCTGAAGGAGCTAAATTAATAGATGAGGGTATTAGCCAAGGTCTAAGTGTTGAGGATGCAATTAAAAATGCGAACTTAAAATTATTTCCAGATCAAAATATGCAAGGACCTCAAACACTTTCTGAATTAAAAGATATTAAAAATATTGAAAAACAAACTGTAAAAAATAATGATCAAGATCAAGATAACCAAGAGCTAAACATTATTGAAGCTGATATGGACGCAGAAGAGTTAAATAACATTGCAGAAAATGATATTGATCAAAGAATTGACAGTGAAAATTTAGATCAGGTTAAAGAATTGGATCCTGCAGATGAACCCAACAAAGATGATGAAATAAGTTAATGTTTGTTTGTTTAATATAGACTAGTTAATTAAGTTTACTAAATTCAACTAAATTGTCAGAAAAGGTTGGAGCATTTCCCATATCTGCCAACTTGGCTGTACTAATGCTATTCACTGTTCCGCTTTGGTTAAGCTGCCTCCAATAACCTAAAGTAGCAACAACAATACCAGGAGAAACGTCCTCAGTAATTTTTGCTACCCCATTAAACGATCCTCTGTCATTAAAGACTTTTACTTGATCTCCATCATTAACATTTCTATTTTTAGCATCTAACTGACTAATTAAAACAAATTGTTCTCCTTGCACCTTCTGTTTATCATCCATATTTGCGTAGCATGAATTAAGAAAGGCATGACTTTTAGGAGAAATAATATTTAAAGGGTATTTATTTGCCAAATCAGGGTTAGTCTTATGCGACTCATTAGGTGGGGTATAATCAGGTAGTGCAGGAAGATCTTCTCCAGGTTGATAATCATCATACATCTGTCTAAATGGTCCAGCTACAAAGTTTTTAGCGTCTTTCAGTAAAAATTCACATTTACCAGATGCTGTAGCAAAATTTCCGTTTTTGTGAGGAGCTCTGGTGTCTTTGCAACCAACATTTAATCTTGCAAAACCGTTCTTTTTTAGATAATCCAATGTTATGCCTTCACTTGCAGGTGCGTTCCAATCAACATAATTCTCTAGGCATTCTTCATCCGACCAAGAAAATTGTTCATCTTTATAACCCATTAGTTTTGCAAGTCTTCTAAAAATCTCATAATTTGAAATCGCTTCACCAGGTGGGTCAACACATTTTTCATTATATGTTAAATAAAGGTGCCCCCATGATAAAATCATATCTTTATGCTCAGCTCCCATTGATGCTGGGAGTAATATATCGGCGTAAGAGGCAGTATCTGAAATGAAATGCTCAGCTGATACTAGAAACAAATCATCACTTTGAAGTCCCTTAATGATTTTCTCAGTTTCAGGTGCTTGAGTTACTGGGTTTGCGTTCCAACACATCATGGATTTAATGGGAATACTATTATCTATATTTTCACCAAGTAATGCTCTACCAATTTGTAAAGCGTTAACAACCCTTGTTCCTTTGGGAATCCAATCCGGTCTGCAAATTACATCAAATTTATATGGATGTTCCCAGACAGGAAATTGTGTAATACCTCCTCCGACATGCTTCCATGCTCCAGTTAGGGCAGGTATACATGTTACTGCTCTAATTGTTTGTCCACCACCGTTATGCCTTTCTAAAGCAACTCCAATTCTGATTCCTACGGGTTGTTGAGTTGCAATTTCACTTGCTAATCTTTCTATTTGATCAGCAGGAATTCCAGTAATTTCACTTGCCCATAATGAGTCTTTTCCCTGAACATGATTTTTTAATTCTTCAAAACCATTCGTATACTTAGAAACATATTCATGATCAACTAGGTCATTAATAATAATATAATTAAGAATTGAAACGGCCAACGCACCGTCTGTCCCAGGTTTTGGACAAATATGCCAGTCAGCTTCTTTTGCAGTTCTTGATTTATAGGAATCTATAACAACAACTTTAGCTCCTTTTTTTTTTGCATCATTCACTATTGCCCAATGATGAAGATTGGTACTGACACTATTACATGCCCAAATCACAATGTATTTACTGTGGATATAACTTTCAGGATCCAAACCAGCAGTAGGACCAATTGTACTCAACCAAGCAGTACAAGAACCTTCTCCACAAAAAGTTCTTTCACAAACAGTCGCTCCCATTCTGTTGAAGAAGGAATCTCCACCGTTAAGTCCATGAACTAGACCTTGATTACCCAAATAGCTGTAAGGGATTATAGCCTGTGGACCATAATCTTTAATGATTTGTTTCCACTTATCAGCTATAGTGTTTAAAGCTTCATCCCAGCTTATTCTCTCAAATTCTTTTTTTCCTTTTTTACCTACTCTTTTATGAGGGTAGAGAAGTCTATCTGGGTGGTAATGACGTTCCTCGTAATTTTTTAATTTCACACAGAGGCCACCACGAGTCATGGGATGGTCAGGGTTTCCCTTGACACTTACTAATTTGTCGTGAGATACCTCATAAACCATTGCACAGGTATCTGGGCAGTCATGAGGACATGCACCAAAATATTTTTTGGAAGAATCATCCATGTTTTTTTTATTTCCTAATATAACCCTATTATATGAGAAAAAATATTCAACAAATTTATAAAATTAAATAATTGCTAATTAATTTTATATTAATAATCAATTTGCTTTTCATTTTTAAATCAATATGTTAAATCGAATTATCAAAATAGAATTAGTAAAAATTTTCCATGAAAAAAATAACCAAGTTTTTTAAAAATATAAGATTTAATTTTAAAAAAAAAATTGATTTGGATAATTTACACATTGACAATTATTCATTGGATCAATTATTTAATTATTTTGGTACTGACAAAGGAACCCATGTAAAAAACCCTTATTCCGAAGAATCCAATGAAATTTTAGGTCATGGATTTGCTAAATTTTATGAATTAAAACTTAAAAAACTAAAAAATAATAAAATTAATATATTGGAAATTGGAACCTGGGAGGGGGCATCAACAGCATCATTTTCGTTATATTTTCCTAAATCATTTATCTATGGGATTGATAGAAATTATAGATTTAAGTATCGATCCCAAAATATTAAGTTCCTAAATTGTAATATAAAAAAAAATTCTGATTTAAAAGAATTTGAAAAAAAATTTAGAAACATAAAATTTGGAGTAATTATAGATGACGGTTCACATCTTTTAAATGACATGATATTTAGTTTAAAGTTTTTTTTTAAGTATCTTGATAAAAAAGGGATATACATAATTGAGGATTTCAATGCACCTGTTTATTTTAAAGAGCTAAATGATGGAAAAAAGAACGAACTTTTAATTCAAGAAATCTTAAAAAAAATTAAAAAAAAACAAAAATTCAAATCCATGATTTTGGACGATTTTGACCAGGATTACCTTTTTAAAAACATTTCTAATGTTGAATATTTCAAAGGTAAAACAAAAATTTCTGATATTGCCTTTTTGAGTAAATAAGTTTTAAAATATTTTTATGGACCCAGTTTCACAAGGATTATTAGGTGCAGTATTTTCGTGTTCTTTTGCAAAAAAAAAAGAAATTAGATTTGCTTCATTTTGTGGGTTAATTGGTGGTGTTGCTCCTGATATTGATATATTGATAAGATCTAATAGCAATCCTCTTTTATTTATTGAATATCATAGACATTTTTCTCACTCCCTTGCATTCGTACCTGTAGGTGGTCTTATAATATCTTTTTTTTTATACTTATTTTTTAAACAAAAAAAAAAGTTTAAAACAATTTTTATTTTTACCACTCTTGGTTTTTTAAGCCATGGTTTTCTGGATTCATGTACAAGTTATGGTACAAGTCTTTTTTGGCCATTTTCTGAATCTAGAATTTCCTGGAATATAATTTCAATAATTGATCCTATTTACACATTTATTCTCCTGTTTTTTTTTATCTTATCTTTTTTTTTACAATCCGGTCACTTTACAAAGTTAGGACTTTGTCTTTCATTTTTATATCTTGGTTTTGGGTTAAGTAAACATATACAAGTTGAAAAGCTAATTTCAAAGATAGCTGAAGATAGAGGGCATAAGGTAGAAAGACATCTTTTAAAACCGACAATTGGTAATGTAATACTTTGGAGAAGTGTTTATCAATATAACAAATATTATTATGTTGACGCTGTCTATATGCCCACATTTGGTATACCAAAAATAAGAAAAGGTAAAAAAGTTAAAGTTATAGATAAGGAAACAGTTTTTCCTGAGATTTTGAGTGATTCATTACAAAGAGATGATATAAGAAAATTTTCATTTTTCTCTCAAGACTTTATTTATATACATCCAGATTTTAAAAATATAATAGCTGACTTAAGGTATGGAACACTTCCCGATGACGACATGTCGTTGTGGGGAATAGAAATTAACCCTTCTGAAAATAATAAACATGTTACTTTTAAAAAATTAAGAAATTTTAAAAATGAGCATTATCAAATATTTTGGAAAATGTTGAGAGGTGACTTAACTCAATAAAATAATCTATTTTGCGAGTTGAGCATCTCTGAGGCGAAAAAAAACATTATAATCATCATCTTTTGGAACTAACTCAAGTTTCCCTTTAATATTTACTGCATCGTAAGAAAAAACTATTGGATTTTTTGCATGAACCTCAATAATCAAGTTTGCAGAAATATGAGGATGATAAGGACAGCTTACGGGAAAGGGACCTAACAGAAAAAGTTTTTGTTTTTCATTTTGTTCAAGTGGAAACATGAATCCTTGAATTAGAATTTTTTTTTTATCAAGCTTTTTAATTTGATCCTTGAATTCAGGACGCACTCCTGTCCATTCGTTTCCCTCTTTATCAAAAAAAGTGTATTCTTTCATAATTGTTTCACCAAAGACTTTCCAATGAATACCTCCTTTTGGTACTTTGACGAAATCATCAATATTCGTAAGAAGGTTAAATTCATCGTATAAATCTTCATTTGTTTCATTTATAGAAAAAATATTAATTAAAAGATTTTTATTTGCGTAAACTTTAAAATTAAAGAAACATAAGATAACAAAACTTAAGACTACAAAAAGGAAAGCTAAATGAAATGAAAATTGCTTTTTTTTGATTTTATTAAACACTTAAACTTTTATCAAAATTAAATATATAATTATATCGTTCGTGAAAGTTGATTTGCAATACTAATTTTAGATCCACGATAAGCTGGAAATATTGCTGCAATTAAACCTGCAAAAAAAACAAATAAAATTATTAGGATAAAATCCAAATTAAAAATTAATGAAGCGTTGCTTGTGTTTAATGATGATATATTGTGGGTTAAGATACTAAATAACAAAATACCTATTAAAATCCCTATAAAAAGACCAATCAAAACAACAAGAATTCCCTCTAAAATAATTATTTTAAAAATTCTCTTTTTTGAGTAACCAATTGCTCTTAAAACAGCTAAGTCTCCCATTCGGTTTTCTAAATTACTTGCTAAACCAGAAAAAATATTTAACGAAGCAATCAGAATTAAGGCCATAGAAAGTATACCAAAGCTTTTTGATCCAAGACCAAATATTGAGGTTAGACGATTAATTTCAAGAGCAGGGTTTGCAGCTTGCAATGAACTTTCTCTATTTATTGATCGCGGTAAATTTATATTAGCTATTGGTGATTTAGTTTTTATTAATAAAGATGTGATATCTGATGAGCTTGACCCATTACTTTCATTATTTTTTTTTTCATCTTTAGAGTGTTTATGATGATCTTTATCTTTATTTAATTGCACTTCTTTATGATGTTCATGGTTATGTTCTTCTTTATGATGTTCATGGTTATGTTCTTCTTTGTGATGTTCATGATTATGTTCTTCTATATGATGTTCATGATCGTGATCATTTTCATGAATTTCTCTAAGAGATAAGTCTATTTCTTCAAGTCCATGAATATCCAAAACTGAATTTAAAGAAGTTAGAATTAATCTATCAACTACAGTTCCAGAGGGTTTTAAAATACCTACAACATTATATTGGTGATTATCGTGTGAGGGCCCGTCTTCTAAAAGGCCATGGACACCCGTAAATTCATCATTAATATCTAAATTAACAGATGATCCAACAACAACTTCAAAATTTTTATCCCAGTATCTTCCTTTACTTAAATCAATGCCGTAGTGTTTAATGTAGTCAGTAGTGGTCCCAACAATGCGAAATCCTCTCCAATTATCACCCAATGCTAATGGGATTGATTTTTCAATTTGCGGATTCTTCATTATTTTTTTTACTTGATCATAAGAAATATTTCCTGTTGGAATGTCAATATGATAAACTGATGAAAGAATTAGTTGTAATGGACTTCCTTTAGCTCCAATTACTATGTCAATTCCTTTGCCGTCAAGATTAATGCGATTTTGTATGTGACTTCCAAATTGTGAAATTAATAATGCTATAGAGACCCCAAAAGCAGTTAACATTATTGATAAAAAACTATTTAAAAACCTATATTTTAATGAATAAAGAACAAAGCTCAAATCACTCATAAGGACATCTCAGTTATTTTAGAAAAATATTTTTTTATTCTTTTATCATGTGTCGAAACAATTAATGTAGCATTTGTTTGTTTTGTTTGATCTAAGATTAATTCTATCACTTTTTGGGCGTTATAATCGTCAAGAGAGGATGTAGGTTCGTCAGCAAATATTACTTTTGGGCTGTTTGCAAGGCCCCTTGCAATAGCAACTCTTTGAGCTTCACCAACACTCAATTCTGAAACCATTTGTTGGCTTTTTTGCGTCAGCCCTAATCTTAGAATTAATTTTTCTAGTTTATTGGAGTCAATTTTATTTTTTATCAAATCAATGTTTTGTTTTACATTTAAGTGACCGATTAAATGTAATTTTTGGAAAATAAAGCCAAAATAAGTTGCTCGTATTTTGTCAAATTCTTCCTCTAATAATAATGAATATTTATATTCTTTAAAGAAAATTTCACCATTTGTTGGTTTTAATAAACCAGACATTATATTTATTAAAGATGTTTTACCAGAACCAGAGGACCCTAATATTAAAAGGTGTTTGCCTTTTTCAACATCAAAGTTTAGGTTACTTAAAATTTTTTTATTACTTTTTTGATATTCCAGATTTTTAATTTTAAAAAGCATTGTACACATTTACTGAATTTAATATTTACAAGAATAATTCAGTCAAAATAAATAATAAATTAAAAAAATAAAAAGAGGATGATATATAAATATTACGCATTATTAATTTGTCCTTTATATTTAGACTAGATCGATTAAATAACGTTTCATTCGAAGAATTAAATCTTTTTGAATTAAATTGCGTTAAAATTAATAAAATATAAACAAATGTTGTAATTAAAAAAAATTGTATTTCTATATCTTCAAACCAAGGAAAGTCCAAAAAAGCTAAAGTTGAAAAACCTAATATACTTGACAAAGAAGTTAGACTTAAAATCAGAGGTATTCCGCAACAAAAAAAGTGTGTGAGACAACTTAACAGTAATAAATATGAAGACAAGAATTTAATCATAAGTTATTATAAATTGTGAAATTATAGTTAGGTATGTTATAATATTACATATAAATTTTATTTCAATTTAAAAGGAGTTGATAACCAATTGTTTATATTTAAAGAAGAAAAAATCGTTGAAATTTGCAAAAAAAATAAATGGAGACTTACAGTACCAAGGCTAGAAGTTTTGAAAATAATTTCACTTAGCGAAAAACCAATTAAGGCTTATGATATTTTAAAAAAACTAGCTAATAAAATCAAAAACCCTAAACCTCCGACCGCTTATCGTGCTATTGAATTTTGGAAAAAACATAACTTTATTCATAGAATTGAAAGTCTCAATGCTTATGCAGCGTGCAGTCATGATCATACTCATACTGGTGCTCAGTTTTTAATCTGTGATGACTGTGGAAAAGTAATTGAATCCAACCTGTATGATATGCCCAAAATTTTAAAAAAAAGTACACAAAAAAACACCTTCAAACCATTAAGATGGAACTTAGAAATAAACGGTATATGTAACCAATGTTCCTAAATAAAAATTTCATGAAATTAGTCTTTTGTTTGTTGTTGATGTTCAAAAGCTCTCATGCGATTGATGAAAAAAAAACTAAGAATTTAAAAGACCAAGTATATAATGAAAGGACTCATGCTGGACCTATGGGTATGGGTTTAACTAAATCCTACCAAATTAATGACCAAAAAGTTTGTGTTTATAATACAATCAAAGGACAAGTGCAAATAACCTTAAAAAGGTTGGACAGGTGTCCTTTAAAAAGACCTTTAACAAAAAATTAGTAATAGTAAAATAAAGTCTACTAAATATGAAGATTATGAGTGATGGACTTTTAGCAGTTTTAGCTTTCACACCAATTTTATCAGCTGGAATTTTATTAATTGGCTTCAGAATACCAGCTAAAGTTGTGATGCCTATTGTTTTACTCATTACAATCGCTATTAGTAATTTTGTGTGGGGTGTGAGTGGGTCAAGAGTTTTTGCATCTTCACTTCAGGGTCTAATCATTACAATAGGAATTCTATGGATTATTTTTGGTGCCATAATGTTGTTAAATACCTTAAAATATTCAGGAGCAATTGCTAAAATTCGTGAAGGCTTTTCAAACATAACTAATGATAGACGTATTCAAGTAATATTAATTGCATGGTTATTTGGATGTTTTATTGAAGGAGCTTCAGGATTTGGAACACCTGCTGCAGTTGCTGCTCCACTAATGGTTGCAATTGGTTTTCCAGCGTTAGCTGCAGTAGTTTTTGGAATGATGATTCAATCTACACCAGTATCTTTTGGAGCAGTAGGAACTCCTTTAATAGTAGGTGTGCAAGGTGGGTTAGATAAAGTCTTACTAACAGAAGAACTTCTTCAAAAAGGTATTGAATGGCAATCCTTTTTTTCATTAATTGTTTCTAATGTTGCGATTATTCATGCTATTTGTGGAACTTTTATGCCTTTATTTATAGTTATAATAATGACAAGGTTTTTTGGTAAAAATAAATCATGGTTAGAAGGTATATCAATATTTCCTTTTGCAATTTTTTCAGCATTTAGTTTTACAATACCATATGTTATCACTGGTATTTTTCTAGGCCCAGAATTTCCTTCTATAATTGGAGGGTTAGTTGGGCTCGCAATTGTTACCTTTGCTATTAAAAGAAAATTTTTAATACCAAAGGACTCTTGGAATTTTCCTTCCTCTTCTAATTGGCCAATTTCATGGAAAGGAGCAATTGAAATGCCACTTGGAAAAACACAAAAAAAAATTAGTGCTTTAAAAGCTTGGTTTCCATATATTTTTTTAGCTTTAGTACTTATAATTTCAAGAACATATGAACCCTTAACGAATTTTCTTAAATCAGTAAGTTTTAATTTTATAAATATACTTAATGAAGAAAAGATAAATGCCAGTTTTCAAATTTTATATTTACCAGGAGGAATATTAATGATGGTATGTCTGGTAACTTTTATTTTACATAAAATGAGTTTCGCCGAGATCTCAAAAGCTTTTGTAGATTCATTTAAAACAATTTTAGGTGCTGGTTTTGTACTAATTTTTACAGTACCGCTTGTAAGAATAATGATAAATTCTGGAATAAATACTAAGGATTTAGTAAGTATGCCAATCGCTATGGCTCAGGGAATGTCAAGTGTAATGGGCCAAATCTACCCAATGTTTGCACCAACAATTGGAGGTATTGGTGCCTTTCTTGCAGGTTCAAATACTGTAAGCAATTTAATGCTTAGTCAATTTCAATTCGAAACAGCCAATTTATTGGGCTTATCTGGAACCTTAATGGTTGCAGCACAAAGTGTAGGAGCTGCAGCTGGAAATATGATAGCTATTCATAATGTAGTAGCAGCATCGGCTACCGTTGGATTACTTGGTAAAGAGGGAGTTATAATGAGAATAACAATTTTACCTACTTTATATTATTTCTTCTTATCAGGATTGATTGTTCTCATTTTTATTCACTTTTTTAATTTTAGCGATCCATTTTCAAAAACTTCATTAAAATACAGTTTAAATACAAACAGTATTTTTTTAAAAACTTAAAAATAAAAAAGAAATTTTAGAAGTAAGCTTTGAGTAAAAATAATAAATCTGCAGATATAATTCATTTTAGACGAACTTTATTAATTGTAGCATTATTAAACCTTATTTATTTCTTTATTGAATTATTAGCTGCTGTAAAGATTAATTCAGTTTCACTATTTGCAGATTCAATTGATTTTCTTGAGGACACTTTTGTTAATCTTCTTATTTTATTTTCTTTTTTGATTAGCCCAACCTTTAGACCAAAATTAAGTAAAATATTAGTTATTATTATTCTTTTACCCGGTTTAACAGCATTATGGGCAGCATGGGAACAAATAGTTAGGCCATACCCACCTGAGGCTTTTAAGTTAACTCTGGTTGGGTTTGGAGCATTACTAACAAATATTACATGTACAATTATTCTAATGAAGTTTAAAGATAACAATAAAAGTTTAGTAAAAGCAGCTTTTTTTTCAGCAAGAAACGATGTTTTAGCAAATTTTGTAATTATTACCGCGGGTGTTACTACTATGATTTATGCATCAATTTGGCCAGACTTAATTGCAGGATTAATAATTTTTTTAATAAACTTTGACGCTGCTTATAAAGTATATCAAATTGCTAATACTGAGGACAAGTTTTAGCTTGTAAAATCAGCAGTTTAAAAATTATATCTAAACTAATTTGATAGCAAGAACAGTTGTGACAACTGTATAAATTAAAAGACTTAATACAATTAATACTACTTGATTTGCTTTAAAGTAGTTTTCCTTTGCAACTTCTTTTACTTGATATAATAAATTAGGCCACGTGTACGAAACAAAGTCACCCTGAGACATTACATTTATAAGTTTACCGTCTTTATCAACTACTGGTACATGTCTAAATCTTTCGTTAGACATTTGCCTTAACCATGTGAGAAGGTTGTCATCTCTTTTCGCCACTTTGACGGGTGAAGTCATTATTTGTTTTAGCTTAGTGGTTTTAGGGTTCATTGAATTTGGAATTAACTTTTTAAGTAAATCTCTTTCAGTAACAATACCCTTAACTTTATTGTTTTTGTCTGTAATAACAACCGATCCAAAGTTATCATTCTTCATTGCCTTCACAGCATTAAAAACAGTTTCGTTTTCTGTAAAAGTTAATGGAGGTTTTTTACTCTTAAATTCTGGTCTATCTGAAATTTTCATTATTGAACTATAATCCTTAAAATAAGTTTTTCAAATAAAATATAAATTTGAATGTCCATTTAATTTTTTAATAAAAATATTAAAAGCATTAATATTATTTGTTATTGATATATAGTATAATAATAATTAATAACCTTTCAGAATGCATAATAAAATGAAAAAAAACTTTTTTTACACTTTAATTTGTTTTTTAACACTTTCTTGTACGACTGTATTAGATGGATCTTATACTTGGGAAGAATTTATTCAAGAAAGATCAGCTAACGGTGATTTCTTTTTTGCAGAAGCCACTTCACCAGACGGTAGCGTTTCATTTGGTAGTTCAAATGACAGTCAATGGGGAGCCAGTAACATGGCAACACGACATTGTTCTGAAAACTCTGGTAAAGTTTGTCGAATTACGAAAACTAAAGCCTTTCCAAGAAAAGGTAACTTTCTTGGCATTTTCTAAATTTTGTTTTGCTTATAAAAATGCTTATAAGAAATAAAAAAAACCTCTTACTATATACTTTAATTTCACTGTTACCACTTGCGTGTACAACTGTATTGGATGGAACTTATTCTTGGGATACCTTTATACAAGAAAGGTCAGAGGATGGAGATACCTTTTTTGCAGAAGCTACCTCTCCAAATGGTATTATTTCTTATGGAAGTTCTAATGATAGTCAAGGTGCAGCTAATAATATGGCCACAAGACACTGCTCTGAAAATTCTGGGAAGATATGTCGAATTACTCGTTTCATTACTTTGTCTAGAAAACAAGACATTGAATCGTTGGTTTGTACAGAAAAATATTCTCGAGACTTAAAAAATGAGAACCTAGGTTTCTTGATTACTCAATGGTGTAATAAACTAACTTCTATTTCATTGCAGAAAGATAAGAAAATAGCAGAATGTTCATTAAATCACATCAGCCGTTCAAAAAATGTAACCAACGCAATTTCTGGATCAAAACTTTGTGAAGCAAAATTTAATTAAATAAATTTACTTATGAAGATGAAAAACTTTGTTAATTATTTTCCATTTGTCCACAATTTTTAAAAGTTTAAAAAAATCAGTAAAATTGCATCCTGTCCAGTTCTTGGATTCTAAACAAACAGCGACAATTGATTCGACAACATCAATACTTTTAAATTCACATGATATATCTGATGCAGGACCATTTTTATCATTCCAGTCATATAATTTTTGTATTAGTCCAGAAAATAAATTATCTCCAATATAACCAAAAATTGTGGCATCATCGTGAAATGCTGGTCTCATGTCTTCACCTTTCCCAGATTTTGCGCCATTAATATAGTGTTGGATAGTATTTTTTATTAATTCATTTTGATTCATAAGCTAATCCTAAGAAGCATTTTTTTAATAACAATTAGTATATAGAGTGCACTAAGATTTATAAATTTATAAATGAGAAAAAAAGTATTAAAAAAAGATAAGGGGACGAGTAATTATGCCACTTGATTATTATTTTTAATTACATCTAATAAAGATGGGTTATCCAAACGCATTAAAATTGACGATTTACTTTCTAATGCAGAATCAGGTGTGCGATGAAGTATACTGTCTTCTCCTCCCCGAAAAATAGCAATATCCCACTTATTAATATATTCTAAAGCTGACTTAGATTTTAAAATTTCTTTATTAGACTTACCATCTCTGAATGCACTTCTATTTGCAGCATAGTCAGGCAAAAGCTCAGTTCCTTGTCCCGCATAAGTTACCAATAATCTAAAAGGAACCATATCTACATGATAACGTTTACACCCTCTTTCTGTACCAACCCAAAAACTTATCTTATTATCACCAATAAATTTACAAAATAGCTTACATAAATTACTCATGTCATCTATCCAAACTCTGTAAAAGGGGTCACATTTAATATCTTTTGTAATTATTTTATCGAGGAATTTTTGTATGTCTTGTTTTGAATTATCATATTTAACAAATCCAGAAACTGAATTAAGGCATTTATATACTTTATTAAAAAAAATTTCAGAATTTTTCGGTATTTTCCTAGCTATGATTTTTAATTGTTTATCATCATTTTTAAAATCAAATAAATTTTGTTTAACCATATTATAATTTGTCATGATTTTGAATTTTGTTTTATTAAAAGGTTATTAATATCAATTGTTATAATATAACACTTATAAAAATGTTTTTTTGTTTTTTTTTTATTTAAACTAAAAAAAAAATTCAATTCTTGGAATGAAATTTGCGATGTATATTTAATGTTTTCAAAGCCAACAATACAATCATCAATTGATTTCACAATTATGGAATCAAAAATTGATGTTGATTTTATCAATTTAGTTAACAAAGAAATTGATTTACTTTTAACCAATAAAAGAAAAGTCTCAGCTTCGGGAAGGTTAGTTGGCCAAATTAAAAATGGAGAACAGCTAAGCTTAACTAGAGAAGTCAAAATTTTTGACAGTATATGCAAACTTGGTGAATGTATGGCAGAAAATTACACTTCAAATTATTTTATTAATTTTAATATTAGAAATCCATATAAATCAGCAAAATGTATAGATTTATGGTCAGTACACCAATATGCTGGGGATTATAATCCAATTCATAATCATTCATCAATTCATAACACTAAGTTGTCATTTATATTATGGACTAAGGTCCCCAAAAAAATGAATAATAGCAATGAAGATTTCTTATTTAATGCGTCAGGAAAAGAAGATGGATGTACCAACTTTATCGGTAAATCTAGTGGAAATATTCTAGACTTTCATCCAACAAATAACAAAACATACTATCCAGAGGTGGGAAAGTTTCTTATATTTCCAAGTTGGTTGAATCATAGTGTAAATCCCTTCAGATGTAATGGAGAGAGAAGAACAATTGCGGGAAACTTAACTTTAGGAGAAGTATCTAACTTACCTTTAAATCAAAACGATAAGTATGTCTCTAATATTTTCGGTAATGGTAACCCATTAAAGTGGAAAATATCTCAGAATTTTTAAATAGCAAAAATGTAATTTATACTTGATAGTAAGATTTCAATAACTTAAGTTAATTAGATGAAACTTCTTAAATTTCTCTTAATTACTTTGTCTATTACAAGTTTTTTAAGTACTTCAGTATTAAGTAAATCATTTTCATTATGTGCAGAAAGTCATAACGCAAAGATAAATATTGATAAAAAGTTTGAAATTGAAAATGACTCTTGTCACGGTAGTACTAAAGAGGAAAAAAGCAAAAATTTATGTTTTGAATGCGACTGTTATTTAACACAGCTTTTATCTAATGTTGTATCTTCTTCCTCGATCTTAAATATTTCTAAGTTTAATTTTGAATTTATAATTAAACATTATTCAATAAACAAAAAAGTTAAAGATCCGCCTCCAAAAAAAATCTCTTAATAGCTTTTGTTAAACCGAGAAAACAAACGATTTTTTAATAAATTATTATTAGGAGAAAATAATGAATAAGCAATTTTTAAGTTGGTTTTTTTTAATTACTTTGTTTTTTATTAAATCTGCTATTGCAAGACCAATTTCATACCCAGGTGGATGGACAATCATGCAAATGAATGATTTCAATAGACATAGTATTCATCTTCATTTAAGTCCTTCAGTAAAATATTCTTTAGGTTACAGAGGAGAATATTGGCGAAAAAAAGAATGGCAGTTTCACGGAACACAACTAAATTATTTGATTAAACGTTTTAACACGCCAAAATCACAAGCAAATTTTTATCTCAAAAGTGGTGCTGGTTTTGCCATGAGCGACTATAAAAGTCATAATAATAAACTTGAGCCTAACTTATTTTCTGGTGTCTCAATAGACTGGGAAAATAGAAAATATTACATCAGTTACCTAAACAGGATAAATTATAATTCTTCAATTAATTCTTTTTTTTTGCAAAAAGCTCGTATTGGTTTTGCACCTTATGTTGGAGATTATGGAGACTTACATACTTGGTTAATGCTTCAAGTTGAAAATATGTCTAAAACCAAAAATAAAATAATTTATACACCCATGTTAAGAATGTTTAAAGGTGACTATTTAGCTGAAGCTGGGCTTACCAACTATAAAGAATTTATGTTTAATTTTATAAAGAGATTTTAGGAGAACAGAAATGAAATTTTTTATAATAATAATCTTACTTTTTTTTACAAAAATAACTTTTAAGGATACCAAATCTCAAGAAAAAATAGAAAATGAAGTACTGAGTATTTCTGTTAACGGACTGGTATGCGACTTCTGCGCACGTTCAATTGAAAAGCTTTTTAGTAAAAAAGAATCGGTAAAAAGTATCAATGTTAATTTAGAAAAAATGTTGATTACTATTAATTTAAAAAAAGGTAAGAGCTTGAATAATGATACAATAACAAAAGTAATTACTGATTCTGGCTATGATATTAGGGAGATACGACGTGATAGATAACCTATTTAAACAGTTTTTCTCATCGTTCTTAAGTTTATTTACAAGTGTAGGCACTTTAATTTGTTGTGCTCTACCAACATTGTTAGTAGCACTAGGAATGGGAGCATCAATGGTTAGTTTAATGAGTATATTTCCATGGTTACTTGTAGTTTCTAAGTACAAGATACAAACCTTTTCTATAGCTGGTCTATTTTTGTTAGTTTCTTTTTGTTTATTTTGGAATGGGAGAAATGCACCTTGTCCTACAGACCCAGTTAAGGCAAAGATGTGTCTAAAATTAAGAAATAGAAATTCAATTATTCTTATAATTTCTTCAACTATTTATCTTATAGGCTTTTTCTTTGCTTTTATTGCTGTGAATATTTTCTATTAAGAAAAATTAAAAAATTAAAGGTGATTCAAATTAGATATATTTATTTAGTTATATAAATACATAAAATAAAATGGCGGCAAATATGAGAGGAGCTGATATAGGAAGAAATTTTTGAGCTAATGATTCAGAGAGATTGAGTCGGTTTACGTCCTTTTTAAGTACATAATAATTTCCAAGTATTCCAAGGATTAAACCAAAAGAAATAATCAAGGTAGCCCAGATAAAAATTAAATCAGTAAAATTTAGATAATGAGTTACAGGCAACTCAGATGATAATGCAAACTTTAAAGCTGGAACAATCAAAAATAAGGTCATTTGCCCTCCAATTCTCCAATCAGCACTCCCATCAAACTTCATAGGGCAATAGTTATTAATAACTAAGGATAAAATCACGATAGAAAATAGCGGAAATAAAACAATGAAGAGAGAGTTTACAAAGTTATGTTTTACATTAATATTTGAAATCAAAACAGAAAATCTCTCTCCGCCATGATTTAAGCTTTTCATTTGAGATGCTCTTATTTTTTTCTCATCTAACTCCCAGTTTCCTTTTATAACTTTATGGTTAAAATCTTGATCATTGTTGTGCCCAATAATTATTTCTTCCGGTACAAATTCCATTAGGTTAACGTTACCTGAAAAAGCTAAAATATCCATGTTTAAATTTAAGTTACCAAATGGGTATTGTGGCATATCTGCATCAATAGTTAATTCAGATTCAAATCTTTCAAAAAGTTGAAATTTTCCATCATAAACATTTAATGTTTGGTAATGAGTAGTTCTTGGGTTCTCAGCGTTAAATATTAAGAATTCAGGATACCAAATTTCTTTAAGAAAATTGTCAAGTTTTTCTCCATGCACAACATTATCACTAAATTTTTTAAGGAATAGATCAATATCACCATCCCATGAAAGCAAAAGTTCTACAGAAACCTTGTACTGCCCCTCAGAAATATTTATGTCATATATTTCATTAAACAGCACCTTAGCTTTTACAAGATGGTTCGGAGAATCTAAGCCAACCGAAGAATTAGAAAAAAATAATGTGAAAAAAATAGTAAAAAAAGAAATAATTTTAATTTTCATATTTAATTTAATCTAAAACAAAGAATTTAAATATCAAACCCTTTTATCAAAATAAAAAAAGAGCGAATTCAGCAGCTATTCCAAAAGCATAGGCACTAGCAAGAAAACTCCTTCAAAGGTTTTTTTTTCTCACCATCATAAGTAACTTTAAATCAGCTCGTTCAACCTAGTGTTAGATATCTTCAAAATATTTTTGACCTGTCAATTTAATGAGACACTTACATTATAAAATTATTTAACTAAAAGCAACGAAAACCATTTTTTATAGTTACTGTTGAAAAGATAAAGACTATTGAGAAAAGCCTGTAAACCCAATGAAATACTGCTTTTACTACTGACTTTAATTTAAATGCGCGGTAAACTCGAAAACAATGAAAATATTATCTCAATCACGTATTACTTATCGTATTGTAATTTTAATGGGATTAATTTCCTTAGTCGTAACTTGTTCTAGTACACGTTTTATTTACACATTTGTTGACGAGTTTGTTAAAGATGAGATTACCTATTTCCTTAAACTAGATGAAGATGAAAAAGTCTTGTTAAATAAACAGGTTTCTGAGATGGTAAATTGGCATCGGACATCAATGTTACCAAGATACGCGGATTATCTTAATAATATAGCTGATAAGCTACAGAAAGATGAGTATGGTGCTGATGATATTAACAAACTCCTGTCTAACGGAAGGTTTTTAATAGAGGAAACGGTGAGTGGATTAGTCCCTTATGCCTCAAAGTTCATTATAAATCACCAAACATCTGAATCTATCGAATTCATGAAAAACAGAATGCTGATTCGAAGACAAGAGCGCATAATAGAACTTTCAAAACCTGGAGATGTTTTGTACGAGGAGCGTTTGGAGAGGTTAACCTCTAATTTCGAGCGTTTTTTTGGTGACTTAAAAGATTCACAAGTAATTCTTCTCGAAAAACATGCTCGAGTAACCATGGGTGATTCAAGGGTTCGCTTGCATAACCGGACACTACGCCAAAAGGTTTTTATTAGATTTCTTAGAACTCAACCAAGTGAAAAAGAGTTAACGATTTTTCTTAATAAACTTTTGTTAGAAGGACATTTGATTACCAATCAATCATATAAGGCTTTCTCTGAGGGCTCACTAAACAAATTTCATTCTCTATTAGTGAATTTGTTAGCTAACTCGTCTAAAATACAGCGAGAAAGAATCATAAATAAACTAAGAGACTACACAAAAGATTTCAGAACTGTTTCAGGTTGAGAAATTAAATGTGAGGGATAAAGTTTTGAGATAAATGGAGAAGGTCAGATTTTATTTAAAAAAAATCCTGACAGAAATTCAGGCCAGGAAAACATTAGTTTGTCAGATTATTGAATAAAAATATGTTTGTCATATTATTCTTTCTAAGTTATTGATATAGTTCACTTCTTTTTTTTAGAAAACCAATAAAGTATAGCAGCTATAAGGACGATTGCTAATAAAATACCTCTCCCATAGGCTAAATGTTCTAAAACTTTCATTTATGTTGTATTACCACTTATAGTGACGGAGAAACAGGGAAAAGAACAAGTTTACTAATTTAAGCTACTTTCTGAAACCATACTGGAAAGGGATCAATGGCTTTATGATATGAATTGGGATCTTTAAGATAGTTCTTTATCAAACAAGCATCCAGTCTCTCACGAATATTCTTTTCATCCATCTCAGATTTTAAACCTATAAAAACAATTTCTTGTCGACGGTC
>NZGH01000040.1 GCA_002690875.1 Rickettsiales bacterium | reverse complement strand
TATTTTATTTCACTTATTGAATCTATTTTTTTCCCAATTCCTACAGATGTTTTTTTATTTCCATACATTTTAGCAAAAAAAAAAAATTATATTAAAATAGCCATTAATATCACTATTTTTTCAGTCTTGGGAGGTGTCATAGCCTACTTTCTTGGCTACTTTTTATGGAATATAATTTCACCAACATTGTCTGAGTATTATCCAGGGTTTATTTTTAAATTAAATAATTTTACGAACCAATATTTAGAGGTGGGAATTATTTTGATTGTAATTGGAGGGTTTTCTCCATTTCCTTACAAAATAACTTGTCTTGGTTCTGGAATAATTGGAATTAATATTTTTATTTTTATATTTTTTTCTTTAGTTTCAAGATTCTTAAGATTTTTCTTAGTGTCATTTTTTCTTTACAAATACGGTCAGAAAACACAAATAATGATTGGTAAATATATAAACTTTATAAGCTTTATATTTGTTGCATTTTTTATAGTTTATTTAATTTATCTTTGAAAATGACAAAATATTTAAATCTTAATATTAATAATGTTTAAAAAAAAAAATTAGAATAATTTAAGTTATAATTGAGAATATGAATCATTTGAAACAACTTATTCAGAATAGAATATGTAAGATATCTTTATTAAGTACATTGATAATTATTTTAGCCTACGTTGTAGAAATCTTTGCTAGGGTTCCTCCTTGCGAACTATGTATCTACCAAAGAATTCCATATTTTCTTGTAGTTTTTTTTGGAGTGATATTTTTTCTTTTAAAAAAAGAAAAAGTATTTCTTTTGTTAGCATTAATTCTTTTTATAATTAATTTTTTACTTTCTTTTTTTCATAGTTTAGTGGAAAGAGGGTTTGTAAATTACAGTAGTAGTTGTACTTCTAATAATAATAACTTTGAAGATATTGAATCTCTCAGACAATCTCTAGAAAATACTCCTATAGCCAAATGTGATGAGATAATTTTTTCTGTGATGGGATTGTCTTTAGCAAATATCAATCTTATTGTTTTAACTTTACTGATAATCATTAATATTTTATTTATAGTAAGAAATGACAAAATTTGAAAATTCCGTAAAACAAATTATAAGAGTAAATCACGCTGGAGAATATGGTGCGCAAAAAATTTATAATGGGCAAATAAGATTCTGTAAAAACAGCAAGTTGAAAAAAAAACTAGAAAGAATATCTAGCGAAGAAAAAGTTCACTTTGATTACTTTGATGAGCAAATCATTAAACAAAGAGTTAGACCAACCCTGATGAGTCCATTATGGAATATTTTAGGAACGACACTTGGGGTTATGAGCTCAAAGTTAGGTGAAGATTATGTTAATGCATGTACTGAGTCAGTTGAAGAGGTTATAGTTGAGCATTATAAAAAACAGTTAAATTTTTTTAAAAGTAAAAAAATCAATAATGAACTTAAAAGAAAAATTGAAAAATTTTGTAAAGAAGAAGATGATCATAAAGAGGATGCCATCAATTCTAAACCAAAAAATGAAAGTATTGGCTTGAAGGTTTTTAAAAGTTTTACAAAATTAGGAACTAAAGCTGCTATTGAAATCTCAAAGAGAGTTTAGTTACGGTTCTAGTTCTGAATCCCAATAGAGAAAATCATTCCAACTTTTATGTAAAAAGTTTGGTGGAAAAAGCTTACCAATTTCTTTTAATTCATAATTGTTTGGAACATAAGGTTGTTTATTCAATTTAAGATTTGTTTTATTAACTAATTTATTCCCTTTGAATGTATTGCAGCGGCGACAAGATGTGACAACATTGTCCCAAGCTGTTTTTCCTCCCAATGATCTAGGTATGACATGATCAAAGGTAAGTTGCTCAACTTTGAAGTTTTTAACACAATATTGACAGGTAAATTTATCCCTTAAAAAAACGTTAAATCTTGTAAAAGCAACCTTGTCGGGTAAAGGAACATAATCTTTTAATGAAACTACGCTGGGAAGTTTAAATTCGATAGAGGGTGACCTCACCATTTGATCGTACTCAGATACAACGTTAACTCTATTCAAGAAAACAGCTTTTAAAGCATCTTTCCAGGACCATGTTGATAAAGGGAAATAGCTGAGTGGTTGATAGTCAGCATTTAAAACTAGTGCAGGACAGCTGTTTGATCTAAGTGACATAATAGGATTATATTGTATTTTTTTTTAAAATTTAAACATAAAAAAATTTCTTAATGAAACTTTCTCCTATTCTGATACCTTTTTCGTCAATACCATGACCTAACAAATCACTTAAATTGTAATTTATTTCAAATCCTAAACTTCTAAGTTTTTCATATGCTTTTAAGGTAAACTCATAGTTGATTACTTCATCATTTTTACCGTGATAAAGAGTAATTGGAAATTTAGACAAAATGTTGTTATCAAAATTTTCATCCTCAAATAGAAGTCCTGAAAACCCAACTAATCCACCACAATTAGTTTTTCTTTTACCGAGATGATAGAGCGCCATCATTGTACCTTGAGAAAATCCTACAAAAAAAATCTTATCATTGGGTAAATTATATTTCTTACAAATATCATCGATATATCGATTCAAAAATGGACCCGCTAACTTTAAGCCTTCTCCAATTTTTTCTGGGGCAATTGATGTTAATTCAAACCATTGAAATGATTCACCTCCCCACGGACATTCAAAAGGAGCATTAGGTGATAGAAAGATCGTGTTCGGAAGATTTTTCTTCCATATATTACCAATTTCAATAAGATCTTTTCCATTAGCACCATAACCATGTAAAAAAATTACTGCGTTCTTTATTTTTTTTTCTGGTTCTATTTTATAATCTTTAAGTTCTTTGGTCATTGCTTAATAGTCTTTTAATTTCTAAAATACCTTTTTTAGAAAATAAATCATTCATATTTCTTAAAAAGAAATCAGCAATTGGTATGATACAATTTGGTTTTAAAGTATTTGACTCTAATAACTTGTATATTTCAAAAGCATCTTCCGATATAAAACTTTCTACTTCGCCATCCATATTGCAGAAATTAGTGTTATCTATTTTTAAATGATAGTTAAAAATTATTCCTGAATGAATTTTATCTTGATGTTCGTGAAAATAATTTACAGTCCTGCCTTTTGTCAGGTTTTTTTTAAGAATTTTCTCTATACCGGCTTCCTCAAAGGCTTCTTTTTTTAAATTATCTAAGATTGAAATTCCTAAAGGTTGTCCACCAGCAAATAAATTATCATAGTAGCCTGGAAAATCATCAAGATTTGGAGACCTTTTAGCGAAATGAAAAAATACTTTATTTTTTTCTATACTCCATGCATTTCCATGAATCCCGTATTGTGGTAAACCCAAAATTGAAAGAAGCTTCCTATCTATTTTAAAAATATTTTTAATTCCAAATGACTTTTTGTGACAAAAATCAAGTTTTGGTTCTAAGGAGTTGTAGTTAAATATTGGACAAATTTCATTATTTTCAATTTTAATATTTGCAAATTCCGACTTTTTTTTTAGTTTAGAAAATAATTTTTTACTATCAATAAAATCTGTGCTTAAAGACATAGATTTGAGATGCTCAATATTCTTTTTATTAATCCATCCTAATTTTTTTTTTTTATAATTAATTGGTAAGTAATTATCTAATTTGTAATCAAAAAGATTACGAAGAAGTTCAATAGTTAATTCAAGAGTTTTTTTTTACCCATCAGAACTTCTGATAATGTTTACAAGATTTGACATTATTTCTTCAATTCTGAAGTCTTTAGGAGTGAAAACAGCTTTAACGCCGATGGAAATTAATTTTTTAGCATCCACAGGGGGAATTATACCCCCAACAACAACCGGTATTTTAGAATAATCATTTTTCTTTAAAAGTTGTACAATTTGTTTAACAAGATGAACATGTGACCCTGAAAGAATAGATAACCCAATCATGTGAACACCTTCTTCGATTGACGCACCAACTAATTGTTCAGGCGTAGATCTTATTCCATCGTAAACGACCTCAAACCCAATATCTCTAGCTCTGACTGCAATTTGTTCTGCTCCATTTGAATGTCCGTCAAGTCCAGGTTTACCAACAAGAATTTTGGGGCGCCTTTTCATTTTTTTTGTCAATTTTTCTACTTGTTTTTGTAAAATTTCTATTTCATCATTTTTAATTTTTTGCTTTTGTATACTTGACGAAACAATTCCCGTAGGAGCTCTATACTCTCCAAAAACTTCGCGCATAACGTTAGACCATTCACCAGTTGTGATACCTGCGTGAGCACACTTAATTGATACATCCATAATGTTGTTGTTTTCAGAAGCTTTTTGTCTTAACTCTTTTAATAATTTACTTACTATTTTACTATTTCTTGTTTTCTTCCAATTTTGGACATTAACAATTTGTTTCTTTTCCGAGTTCTCATCGACTTTCATAAACCCACCATCATTTTCATTCGTAAGTGGCGATTTCTCTCCTCCTGAAAAACAATTGACTCCTACAACTTTTTGTACTCCATTCTCAATTGATTTCTGCCTTAGTGTTTGAGATTCTACAAGTTTGCTTTTCATATAACCTTTCTCTATAGCTTCGACCAAACCACCTAATTCATCAATTTTTTTTAATTCATCGTACGCAGATTTTTTTAAATTTTTTACTTTTTTATCAATAACTTTAGAACCAAGAAGTATATCATCATATTCCAATAAATCTGTTTCAAAAGCCATAATTTGTTGAAGCCTTAAACTCCATTGTTGATCCCAGGGTCTCGGTAAGCCCAATGCCTCATTCCAAGCTGGTAATTGAACAGCTCTTGCTCTAGATCTTTTTGCTATTATAACAGGAAGCATTTGTATGAGAATTCTGTAAACATTATTTTCAGGTTGCGTTTCTGTTAATCCAAGAGAATTTACTTGCATTCCATATCTAAATCTTCGGAATTTTTTTTCACTTACCTTAAATCTTTTTTTACATATTTCGTCCCACATTTCTGTGAATGCAATCATTTTCGAGGTTTCAGTAATTAAACGCATACCTGAATTAACAAAAAAGCTGATTCTTCCGACTATTTTTTCGAATAACTCTCTGCTTATTTGTGCGTTATTAGAAAAATTCTCAATCACACCAATTGCAGTTGCAAGCGCAAAAGAAAGTTCTTGCTCTGGAGTGGCACCAGCTTCTTGGAGATGATATGAACAAATATTTATTGGGTTCCACTTTGGGATTTCTTTTGTGGTGTATTCAATCAAATCTGTCGATAATTTTAAACTTGGCTTAGGAGGAAAAATATAAGTTCCTCTAGATAAGTATTCTTTGGTAATATCATTTTGGGTTGTACCTGATAAAAGCTTCTTTTTTGTCCCTTGTTTTTCAGCAGTGGCTACGTATAAAGATAATAACCATGTTGCAGGAGCATTTATAGTCATCGATGTGTTCATTTTTTCCAAAGGGATTTTATTAAATAACTCTTTCATATTTCCGATATGACTAATTGGAACTCCAACTTTTCCTACTTCACCTTTTGCTAAAACATGATCTGAGTCGTATCCAGTTTGAGTAGGAAGGTCAAAAGCAACTGATAGACCTGTTTGACCTTTTTCTAAATTTTTTCTATATAATGAATTAGATGCTTTTGCTGAGGAGTGTCCAGCATATGTTCTAATTAACCAAGGTTTATCTTTAATTTGATTCATAAAAACTGTTAAATAATACTAATATTATCATTGGACAAGAAAATTATGTATTTTTTTAAAATAAGTGGTATAAAACCTTTTTTAAATTATCACAGAGGAAGTTATGACTGCAAAGAAAATTTATGAAATTGGTGAGATACCTCAAATGGGAGAAGTTCCTGAGGAAATGTACGCTTGGGTAATTAGGGAAGAAAGGCTCGGAGTTCCTGAAGAGGCCATGCAAATAGAGAAGATGCCTGTTCAAAAACCTGGTAAGGACGAGGTGTTAGTGATGGTGATGGCGGTTGGAATCAATTATAATAATGTTTGGGCATCTCAGGGGGTTCCTATTTCTGTAATAGGGGAAGATACAGGTTACCACATTGGCGGGTCTGATGCATCCGGAATTGTATGGGCTATTGGGGATAATGTAAAACGTTGGAAGGTAGGAGATGAAGTAATTGTTCACTGTAATCGTGATGATGGAGATGATGAAGAATGTAATGGTGGTGAGCCAATGTATTCAAAATCACAAAAAATTTATGGTTACGAAACTAATGATGGTTCATTCGCACAATTTACAACTGTACAATCCAGACAACTTTTAAAAAAACCTGTTCATCTCTCCTGGGAAGAAAGTGGTTGCTACACATTAACTTTGGCTACTGCATACAGAATGTTATTTGGTCACCCACCTCATGCATTAAGACCAGGAATGAACGTTTTGGTATGGGGTTCATCTGGAGGTATTGGTAGTATGGCGGTACAAATTTGTAAAGCTGTAGGTGCTAATGCTATAGGGATAGTTTCAGATGATGATAAAATTCCTTTTGTTGAAAAACTTGGTGCTGTTGGTGTTCTTAACAGAAAAAAATATGAGTGCTTTGGACAATTACCTGATGTTAAAGATCCAAAAGAATATTCAGAGTTTATAAAAAAATGTAGAGTCTTAGGTAAAGATATTTGGAATATTACAGGGAAAAAAGATGTTGATATAGTTTTTGAACATCCTGGTGAATCAACTTTTCCTGTATCATGTTATTTGGTTAAAACTGGCGGAATGGTAGTTATTTGTGCCGGAACTTCTGGTTATAACCTAACAATGGATGCGAGATATATTTGGATGAGACAAAAAAGAATACAAGGAAGTCACTTCGCAAACCTTTATCAAGCTAATCAAGCAAATGAAATGATGATTCAAAAACTTATTAATCCTTTAATGTCTGAATGTTTCCAGTGGGATCAGATTCCGTTAGCCCACACTAAAATGATGAATAATCAACATTTACCTGGAAATATGGCTGCTTTAGTTCAAGCGAAAAACACTGGAATGAAAAGTCTAAATGAGGTAAAATAAAAACTTGAATATATTTTAAAAATTATTAAATTTAATGTTTCATGGATAGTTCACTCGAAATTAAGAATAACCCAATTGTTCCAAGAGAATTTGTTTCCCAAAACTTAACTGTTTTTGAAAAGATTCTTAGTGAATTAGAATCTATTTCAAGAGTTGCTAAAGACATTTTATCTCAAAATGTTAGTAACAACGGAAAAGTTGATAACGCACTTCTTGAAAAATTTCAACATGAAGCTCACGGCTTTGCATGGTTTGAAACATATAGATTCTCTTTGAGAGAGACTTTAAGTTGGTATAATGCCTTAAAAAAACAGGACAAAGATTCTCAATTAGAGTCAAGTATACTAGTATACGCTTTTTCAGAGTATTTAAATCAAATGCGTCACGGTATTATGATAAGTCAATCAGAAGTCATAAGACCATCCACTCTTGGTTTGGAAAACAGTAAATTCTCATTTTGTGACAATTCAGATGTAAAAGAACTCATTTCTTATGGAATTTCCGAGTCAGTCAAACAAGTTATGATAAACTCTATTGAAAATGGAATTTTTCCGAACTTAGGTCTCAATGATGATACATTAGACATGATTCAAGATCAGTTTAAAAAATTTACTGATGAGGAAATTATTCCACATGCAAATGAATGGCATCTTAAAGATGATTTGATCCCTGATGAAATACTATCTAAAATGTCGGAATTGGGTGTTTTTAGTATTGCAATTCCAGAATCTTACGGTGGCTTAGGCATGGGTAAGGTTGCAATGTGCGTTGTCACAGAAGAGCTATCTAGAGGCTTTCTTGCGGCAGGATCTCTTGGTACTAGGGCTGAAATAGCTGGAGAACTTATAAGATTAGGTGGAACTGAAGAGCAAAAACAAAAATACCTTCCAGAAATTGCCTCTGGAAACTTACTTACAACTGCCGTGTTCACAGAACCCAATACAGGATCAGACCTTGGTAGCTTATCAACAAGAGCTCAACTTGATGGCGACCAATACACAATTAACGGTAATAAAACTTGGATAACTCATGGAGCAAGATCAGATTTAATGACCGTTCTGGCCAGAACCGACTCTTCTCAAAAAGGTTATAGAGGACTTAGCATGTTTTTAGTTGAAAAACCCAGAGGAAACTGTGAAAACCCTTTTCCAATGGAAGGTATGTCTGGAAGCGAAATTGAAGTATTGGGTTACAGAGGAATGAAAGAGTACGAGATAGCACTTGATAGTATTAAAGTTGATAAGAAAAATCTTCTTGGAGAAGAAGAAGGCAAAGGGTTCAAGCAACTTATGGAGACATTTGAGTCGGCCAGAATCCAAACTGCAGCTAGAGCTGTAGGGGTTGCTCAAAACGCACTAGAATTAGGTTTAGGTTATGCGAAGGACAGAAGTCAGTTCGGTAAACCTATTATAAAATTTCCAAGAATATTCAACAAATTAGCATGGATGCTTGTTGAAACAACTATTGCTAGACAAATAACACTATTTTCAGCTCGTGAAAAAGATAACGATGTGAGGTGCGATATTGAAGCTGGTATGGCCAAGCTTTTGGCAGCTAGGGTTGCATGGTCAAACGCAGACAGCGCCCTACAAATTCATGGAGGAAATGGTTATGCACTCGAGTATCCAGTAAGCAGAGTTTTGTGTGACGCAAGAATCCTGAACATTTTTGAGGGTGCAGCAGAGATACAGGCTCAAATAGTCATAAAAGGCCTTCTGGCTAAATAAATGAATCTATTTTTTAATATCATTATCGTAATTTGTTTGATTACGACATTCTTAGTATTGTTAGTGGGATTATTATATACTGCACGGTCTGGTGACGAAAAAAATAATAGTGTGAATAAATTTATGCGTTACAGGGTCTTTATTCAGTTTGCAAGTATTTTAGTATTGACTTTAGCTCTGTACTTCAAATAGGTTTATAGAATTTGGTTAAGCTAGACAAAATTTATACTAAGGGTGGCGATTCAGGTCTAACAAGTCTTGGTGACGGAAAAAGAGTAGAAAAATATTCTCTTAGAATCAGAGCTTATGGAGAAGTTGACGAAGTTAATTCAATTTTAGGAATTGCAGTGTGCTATTCTAATAAATTTCTTAAAAAAATAATTTTAAAAATACAAAATGACTTATTTGACATTGGCGCTGATCTTTGTATCCCCAGTTTAAAAGAAAATAAGATAAAATTAAAAGAACAAAACATTATTTTTTTAGAAAAGGAACTAGATAAAATGAATGATAAATTAAAAAAATTAAACTCTTTTATATTACCTGGTGGAACCAAGGCGTCATCATTTCTTCACTATGCAAGAACTGTTACAAGAAGATGTGAGAGAACCATCGTAGAGCTAGGCTCTAAAGAGAAGATAAATCAAGATATTGTAAAATATATAAATCGTTTGTCTGATTTTCTTTTTGTAGCAGCAAGGATTGAGAATATCAAAGATGGTGATATACTTTGGATTCCTAATAAAACTTAAATTTAAAATGGTTGGTTAATTATGAAAGCTTTAGTTTGTGTTAAAAGAGTAATTGATTATAACGTTAGAATAAGAGTTAAATCAGATAAATCAGGCGTAGAAAAAGATAATGTAAAAATGTCTATGAACCCCTTTGACGAAATAGCAGTTGAAGAGGCTGTTAGGTTAAAAGAAAAGGGAATCTTAAATGAAATTGTCGTTTTGTCCATTGGTAAGGAATCATCGCAAGAAACGATTAGGACTGGCCTAGCAATGGGGGGTGATAGAGGAATTTTAGTAAAATCACCCGACGAAGATATTGACCCTCTAAATATTGGAAAAATAATTAAAAACGTTTGTGATAAAGAAAAACCTGATCTAATCATTTTAGGTAAGCAAGCAATAGATGATGATTGTAATCAAACTGGTCAAATATTGGCTACATTACTCAAGTATCCTCAAGCAACTTTTGCATCAAAAGTAGAAAAAAACAGTGACAATACCCTAAATGTTACAAGAGAAGTTGACGGTGGTTTGGAGACCATAAAAGTCAAAATTCCCTGTGTTGTCACCACAGATCTTAGACTTAATGAACCTAGATATGCATCTTTACCAAACATTATGAAAGCAAAACAGAAGAAAATTGATATTTTAGACATTAACGAACTTTCTCTTGACTTAAAAAAAAGAGTAGAAATATTAGAAGTAAACGATCCTCCAGAGAGAAAACCTGGTATTGTTGTACCTGATATTAACTCTTTAGTTGATAAACTTAAAAACGAGGCAAAAATTTTATGAAAACATTAGTTATAGTCGAACATAATAATGACTCTGTAAAACAAACAACTTATTCAACAGTTACAGCAGCGTCAAAAATTTCCGAAGAAGTTTATGCTTTAATACTCGGTTACAACTTAAGTGCAGCTGTAGATGAATTAAAAAAATGTAATCATTTAAAAAAAATTTTTTCAGTTGATAAGGAAGACTTTAGTAAACCAATCGCTGAGAATTTTTGTGATGAAATTATAAAATTTCTAAAAGATAAAGATTTTACTCACGTTTTTACACCTTCATCAACTTTTGGTAAAAATCTTTCACCTAAAATTGCAACTGAGTTGGATGTTCAACAAGTTTCGGATATTATCAATATAATTGATGGTGATACTTTTGAGAGACCGATATATGCAGGAAATGCAATAGCAAAAGTTAAATCTAACGACTCCATAAAAGTGATCACTGTTCGTTCAACATGTTTTGAGCCCTGTAAGCTTGACTCAAGTGTTGAAATCGAAAATGTTTCCTCTGAATTAGCTAAAAATGAATTAGTTAATTTTGTGGATTATGATGAATCAAAATCAGATAGACCGGAGTTAACCTCTGCAAAAATAATAATTTCTGGTGGTAGAGGCTTACAAAATGGAGAAAACTTTAAATTACTTGAAGGTATAGCTGATAAGCTTGGCGCAGCTATGGGTGCTAGTAGAGCAGCCGTTGATGCCGGGTTTGTTCCTAATGATTGGCAAGTAGGACAAACAGGAAAGATAGTAGCTCCTGATTTATACATTGCTGTTGGAATATCTGGTGCAATTCAACATATAGCTGGGATAAAAGATTCAAAATTCATTGTTTGCATAAATAAAGATGAGGAAGCGCCAATTTTTAAATTTTCTGATTTTGGTCTAGTTGCTGATTTATTTGAAGCGTTACCAGTATTAGAAAAAAAATTACAGTAATTTTTTTATAAAATTAATATATTCAGGGCTTAACCAATCAACATATCCTTTTACTTGAGCAATTTCTTCAAAATTCTTGTTAATAATAACTGTGGTAGGCATGACCTTTACACCAAATTTACCTGAAACTTTAAGTTTCTCATCATTAAATATTTGTAAATTTTCAAGCTTATTTTTTTTTAAAAACTTTGGAACATTTTTTTTTACATTAAAGTCAACTGATAAAAAATAAATTTCTACACTATTTTTAAACTTATCTTTTAATTTTATAAGTTCTGGAATCTCTTTGATACAAGGGGCACACCACGTTGCCCAGAAGTTTAATAATAAAATTTTATTTTCACTACCTGACATTATTTTTTCATTATCATTAATATCTTTTATTGAAAAAAATTCTACTTTTTTTGGATCTTTGATTAATAGTTGTTGATTGTTGTTATCTGAATAAGATAAATTTGAGAAAAAAAAAAATAAAAGAAATATCAGCTTATTTATATACACTTTATTTAAATAGAGAAAATTAATGAAAAAGTCAATAAATCCTGTTTGGGGAGGAAGATTTAAAAAGAATAATTCTAAATTATTAAAAAAAATTAATAATTCAATCTCATTTGATTATGAGTTAGCATTTCAAGATGTTAAACTTAATAAAGTTTATTCTGAAGCTCTATTTAAAGCTAAAGTGATTTCAAAGAATGAGAAAGTTAAAATCATAAAGGCATTAAATGAAATACATCAAGAATTAAAAAATGAAAAATTTAAATTTTCTGACTCCTATGAGGATATTCATATGAATATAGAAATGGCTCTAAAAAGAAAAGTTGGTGATATTGCTGGTAAGGTGCACACAGGTAAATCAAGAAATGATCAAGTAGCAACTGATTTGAAAATGTGGATTAAAGAAAAATTAGATGAAATTATTAAAAGAATTACGCATATTCAAAAAACAATAATAAAAAAATCTGAAGAAAATATTAATATAATAATGCCTGGCTTTACTCATTTACAGAACGCACAACCAATTTTATTCTCACATTATTTACTATCTTTCTTTGAGATGATTAACAGGGATAAAATAAGAGCCATGCAACTTATAAAAAATTTGAATGAATGTCCACTTGGTTCAGGAGCACTTGCAGGAACAAATTTTTTTGAAATTGATAGATTTTTTATTGCCGAACAACTGGGTTTTGAAAAACCGACTGAAAATTCAGTTGATAGTGTTTCGGATAGAGACTATGTTGTTGAATTTTTAACAATTCTTTCCTTGATAAGTATGCATTTTTCTAAAATGTCCGAGGACTTTATCATTTGGTCAAGTGGAGCATTCGAATTTATCAAGTTTCCTGATTCACTGTGTACAGGTTCTTCAATAATGCCTCAAAAGAAAAATCCAGATGCTGCTGAACTTATTAGATCAAAAACAGGTAGAGTCTTTAGTTCATTATCCAATTTGCTAATTATTCAAAAAGGAATACCAAGTGGCTATAGTAAAGATTTACAAGAAGATAAAGAACCTACATTTGATGCATATTATTCAATTGAAATAATTTTAAATGTTGCAGATGAAATGATTAAATCTATTAAAATTAATAAAGAAAGAATGTTCCAGGAATCTAATAAAGGTTTTACAACTGCTACGGATTTAGCTGATTGGATGGTGAAAAAAATTGGACTAACTTTCAGAGATGCGCATCATAAAACAGGTAGAATTGTTTTATTGGCAGAGAAAGAAAAAAAAATGTTACATCAATTAGGATTAAATGATTTTAAAAAAATTGAACCTAAAATTAATCAAGGTGTTTATGACGTATTATTACCAGAAAAATCAATATCTCATAAAAAATCATATGGCGGAACTTCTTTAAAAAAAGTTGGTGAAGCAATTAAAAGAGCAAAAAAAAGAATATAGAAATGAAGATTTTTTTAATCTTAACTGCTATTATTTTTGCACTATTTATTTTCGGATGTGGAAAAAAGTCGTCGCTCGAACATTACCCTGAATTTAATGAATATAAAGATCAAGTTAATTAACATGCAAGATATTTCAAATTATAATAAATATTTATTTTATGAATCCGGAAGATTGAAATTTGAAAAAATTTTTTTAGATGATGTTGCTATGCAATATGGGACTCCAACTTTTTGTTATTCTGTAAATCAGATTAAAGATAATTTAAGCAATCTTAACAATTCATTCTCAAAAATAAAACCATTAATCTGTTACGCAATGAAGGCTAACTTTAATAAAGAAATTATTAAAATTATGTCTAAAAATAATATTGGTATTGATGTTGTTTCAAAAGGTGAATTAAAAGAATCTTTGGATTGTGGGATTAAAAGCAATAAGATTGTTTTCTCAGGGATTGGAAAAACTGATGAAGAAATAAAATTTGCCTTACAGAATAATATTAGGCAAATAAATGTTGAAAGTGAAGAAGAACTCAAAGAAATTAGCAATCAAGCTGTTTCTTTAAAAAGAAAGATAAATATTAGTCTAAGAGTAAACCCTAATGTTGACGCACAAACACATGATAAAATTTCGACTGGACGATTAGAAGATAAATTTGGGATAAGTGAAGAGAAGATTGAAAAGATTTTTAAATGTTACAAAGAAAATAAATATTTGAATATTAATGGATTATCAATTCATATAGGATCGCAAATATGTAAGATAGCACCCTTTAAAAAAGCTTTTAAAAAGATAAGAAACCTTATTATATCACTAAAAAAAAAAGATATTTTGATTGATTCTTTAGATGTAGGGGGAGGAATAGGGATCATTTATGACAAAAATAAAGACAAAGTTTTTGAAATATCTGATTATGCCCTTTTAGTAGAAAATAATTTTGCTGACCTTGGCATTGAAATTATTGTAGAACCAGGGAGATTCTTGGTAGGAGCGTCAGGCATTTTAATCTCTAAGGTGATAAGAGTTAAAAAGGGAAAAAAAAAAGATTTTTTGATAGTAGATGCGGGAATGAATAATTTGTTGAGACCGTCACTTTATAACTCTAAACATTCAATTTTTCCGGTAAAGTCAGGTAATAAAAAAACAAAATACGATGTTGTTGGTCCTATTTGTGAAACAAGTGATATTTTTAGAAAGAGTTACTTACTTTCTAAACAAGAGAAGAATGATTTAATAATAATTTGTTCAGTTGGTGCATATGGTTCATCAATGTCTTCAGATTATAATTTAAGAGGATTTGCCAAAGAGGTTTTAATTGATGGTAATAAGATTTTTTAAAAAAAATGAGTGAAATTATAAATTTAAAGAATGTTTCATTAATTCTTGAAAAGAAGCAGATTTATAATTTAAATTTTAAAATTAACAATGGTGATTTTTTTTTAGTAAATGGTAAAAATGCTACGGGCAAATCAACTTTATTAAAATTATTTTGTTTAAAAATTTTGCCGAGTAGAGGTGGTTTTTACTTAAATGGGAAAAAAATTGAATCAAGCGATAAAAAGTTTATTTTGGAGTACAGAAAGAAAATTGGTGTAATTTTACAAAATGATTACTTGATACCATTTTTCACAGTTTATGAAAATATTGAACTAGCAAGCGAGATTCAAAATAACAAAAGTAATTTTAAGTCAAGAATAAAGCAAATATTAGATTGGTTAGGTTTAAAACAAATTGAAAATACTAAGATTGATAAACTCTCTAAGGGAGAGAAACAAAAAGTTGTGATTGCTAGAGCATTAATTAATAATCCAAAAATAATCATTGCAGATCAGCCAGAAAATTTTCTTGATCAAAGCACTGTTAGAAAGGTCTTTTTTCTTTTTGAATCTTTAAACAAACAAGGGACAACAATAATAATTACATCAAATCTAGAGAAAATAATTACAGTTAATTATAAAACTATAAATTTAGATCAGTAAGACAGATGATTAATTATAAAAATGTTTTAAAAAATATTTTGCTAAAAGAGGAAGAAAAATTTTTCCATGGACTTTCATTTATTATTACCAGTCTAATTGCCATTCACATCGTAATTTATTTTAATTTTTACAAGTTTTCAAGTAATTGGATTGAGTTAGAGTCAAAGAAAACAACATTTATATTAACAAATAATTTTGACGAAAAACAGGTTCCTTTGAGTATAAAAGAAAACATTGTTGATTATCTTTTTAAAAATGAAAATTTGGAAGATTTTAAAGTTTTAGAATCTGATATTATTAAAGAAAGTCTTGGTTTGTCTGGAGTGAATAATTTTTCTGGTCTAAATTTACCTCTAATTTTTCAAGTTGTTTCTGATAAGCAAGAAGTAATTGACGAAGTTTATAATAATTTGCTGAATATATCAGAGAATAGATTAGTGGAAAAACACGAACATGAGGATCAGTTATTTGAAATAGGCATGGTAGTTAGTAGAATTAAATCCATAATCTTCATTATGTTACTATTTGTATTAATTCTTTTTTCTTTTCTAGTAATGAATATTGTTAAAGCAGCACTTATTGCTAATCTAAACTTTGTGAGTATGTTGCAAGTTATGGGTGCTAGCAGTCTCGAACTTGCAAAAAATATTTCTGTGAGTATTTTTAAGAAAATTTTACCAGGAACATTACTTGGTTTACTCTTTATTTTTTTAATAAGTATAGTTTTGATAAGAATTTTAGGATCAAATTTTAATTTTTTTGACTCAACATATTTTTCACAACTTTTAGTATCCAACTTTTTTTTGCTATCTGCATTTATGGTTTTTTTTACATGTAGTTTTTTATTTTTTTTAACAACATATTTGTTTAATTTTTTTGAGAATAGATTTTTTGAAAAGCTTTAATAAAATTTTTAGTTTTGTTTTATTTTCACTAATAGCTGGTTTTCTTTGGTGGACTTTATTATTATTTAACACCTTTCCTAAGAAACTTTATTATAACAATTCTTTCAAGATATCAGATAGTGTGGGAATTATAGTTCTTACTGGTGGTAAAAATAGAATTGAAAAAGGTGTAGATTTACTCTCAAAAGGATATGGTGATAAATTATTAATATCTGGAGTTTTTATGCCTTCAGAAATTGAATCAAAATTTAGTCTTGAAAAAGAAAAAAAAGAGTTATTCAAATGTTGTATTTTTTATGATCAAAAATCGAAGAATACATTAGAAAATGCTCAAGAGGTAGAAAAATGGCTTAGTGAAAACAAAGATATTGAATCTATAATTTTAGTAACCTCATACTATCATTTACCTAGAAGTATAATGATCTTTGAAAAAAAAATAAAATCTAACGTGAATATCTATCCCACACCTGCTGTCCAAAATAACAATTTTAAAAAACAGTTTTTTTTTCATTTAAAGTTAATAATTTCAGAATATTTTAAGGTAATATATTCAATTATATTTATAAGATGAGTAAAATTCGAGCTACTTGTTTTTATTTTTTTTTTTATGTCTGGACAATTATATTTTTTGTTGTTTTTTCTCCGGTAAAATTTTTTACAAGAAATTTTGTGGTTAAATTATCGAATATATGGTCATCCTCTGTAAATTTTTTATGCAAAAGGATTTTGGGGGTTAGCGTTATTGTTTACGGAAAAAACAATATACCTAAGAATAAATCAATTCTGATTGCTAGTAATCATCAATCAGCTTGGGAAACTTTTTTTTTTACTTTTCTTTTTAACGATCCAATTTTCATTTTAAAAAAAGAATTAAGATTTATTCCGATTATGTCATGGTATTTTAAGAAGCTTGGGTTTATCTTTATAGATCGAGGTAAAGGATTAAATTCTTTAAGACATATTATTAAATCAATAAAAAGATTAAAGGACGAGAGTCCAAAAACATTTATAATTTTTCCGGAAGGCACAAGACTTCGACCTGGAGAAAAAAAAGCGTCATTGACTCCAGGTGTGTTTGCTATAAAAAAAAAATTAAATTTACCTGTCATTCCTGTTACACACAATTCTGGGGAGTATTGGCACAACAAAAAATATTTAAAAACACAAGGAATAATCCAAGTTAATATTTTCCCTGAGTTAAAAAGTTTAGACAAGAAAGTTTTTTTTACAGAATTAAAAGATTATTTTTATTGTAAAAAAATTAATCATTAATTTTTAGAATACTTTTTCTAATCTCCTTATTTTTTTTTAAAATATTAAAAATCTCCTTTTCTTTACAATTTTTAATTGAATTTTCTAGAGTCTTTATATCTGAGGAAAAGTTTTTAAGAGTTTTTAATAAATATTTTCTATTATGAATAAAAATATCAACCCACATTTTTGGGTCTGAAGAACCGATTCTTGTAAAATCGCGAAAACCACCTGCGGAAAAATTAATCAATTCCTTTTTTTTTTTAAGATCAATTTTAAAGGCAGTACCCACTATTGTAAATGCTATAAGATGAGGTAAGTGGGAAGTTATTGACATAATCTTATCATGTTGATCCGCTGACATTATAGAAATTTTTGCTCCTATTCTTTTCCAAATATTTGAAATAATTGACAATTGTTTCTTTTGTTTGTTCATAGGAGTAAGTATACACCATTTATTCAAAAACAAGTTTAGTTTTGCTGATTTAGCTCCAGAGTGTTCAGTTCCAGCAATTGGATGCCCAGGTATTAGAAAAGACTTTTTATTATATAATTTAATAGTGTTTGTAGTAAAACAATTTTTTACAGAACCAACATCAGTTACAATAGTATGATTTGATAAATAAGGATAAATTTGGTTAGCAATTGAATCTATTAAGCTGACTGGTGTGCATATGAAAATCACATCACTATTCCCTATTTTTTTATCAATCTTTAATCTTCCTTCATCAATTGATTTATTGTTAATTGCATCATTTATATTTTTTTGAGAAATATCAATTCCAATAATTTTCTTTGCAATTTTTTTATTTTTCAGAATCAAGCCTAATGATGCTCCTATTAATCCTGGTCCAATTATAGTTATTTCTCTAAATTTTGGTTTTTGCATAACTTTTCATAATTGATTGTAACGCCTTTATAAAAATATTCATTTCGGAATCTGTTCCAATAGAAACCCTGAAAAATTTTTTTAGATCGTAGTTATTTAGATCTCTAACAATTATTTTTTTTTTTAAAAGTTCAGATATAACTTTTTCCTTTTCCTTTTTTCCTTTTACTTCTACAAGTATAAAGTTCGCATAGGTTGCGTACGCTTTTAATCCGAGAGAATTGATTAACAAAGGCAATTTTTTTTGCCACTTTTTATTATGATTGATAGATTTGATTAAAAAACTTTTCTCTTTAAGAATCATAGCACCTATGTTTTGTGCTATTGAATTAACGTTAAAAGGTCCTCTAATTTTTTCTAAAAGCTCAATTATCGACTTTGAGCTATAGGCCCATCCAAGACGTAGACCAGCTAGGGCGTAAATTTTTGAAAAGGTTCTTGTAATAATTATATTTGGAAACTTTTTTACTAAGTCCAAACCATCGGAATAATTTTGATTTGTAACAAACTCGGAGTAGGCACCATCAATAACAATAATTATATTTTTTGGTACTCGTGAAATAAACTTTATGAGCTCATTTTTAAAAATTACTGTCCCTGTAGGGTTGTTTGGGTTTGCGAAGAAAATAATTTTTGTTTTTTTTGTGATCGAATTTAATATATTCTTGCAACTAATATTAAGTCCATTGGTTTTAGCTGTTAAAACTTTGGCTCCAGAGATCTTGGCAACTATTGGGTAGTAAATAAAACCGTATTGGCTACAGATAATTTCAGAATTCTGGTCTGAAAAGGCTTGAGCGACTAGGGATAAAATATCGTCAGAACCGTTGCCACAAATAATTTGATGAGAATTTATTTTAAAGATTCTAGAAAGTGAGTTTTTTAAAATATTTGAGTCACCATCTGGATAGAGATTAAACTGTGAAACAAGTTTTTTAGAAATTTCTGAAACTTTACTAGGAATTTTGAAAGGAGATTCGTTAGAAGATAATTTTATGACATTCCCTTTCCCATCGATTAATGATTCTCCGGGAATATACTTTGCTATCTGGTTAATTGTTGGCTTAACAATTTTTGAAATAATCTTTTTTTGCATAATCGCATATTATCAAATAAATTTATTTTGACTACTCATCCAACATAGTTATGAT
>NZGH01000039.1 GCA_002690875.1 Rickettsiales bacterium | reverse complement strand
GGAGTAGGATTCGAACCTACGTAGGCTTGCGCCGTCAGATTTACAGTCTGATGTATTTGACCACTCTACCATCCCTCCGAAGATTATGAAATGTATACTTTGCAACCCTACCCCTGTAAAGTAAAAAAATCAAAATGAAATATGTCATCAAAATTAATTGAAGAAATTTTTGGAGTTCACGCAGCTAGAGCAGCTCTCAAAAATCCAAGAAGAAAAATCCATTCCTTAATTTGTACTCAGGATTTTTATGATAGGTATTCTCAAGATTTAAAAAATAAAAAAATTGGAAAAATTCAAATACTTAAAAGAAAAGAAATGGATACTTTATTTGGTTTCAACACACATCAGGGTATTTTTCTGAAATGTAATTTTTTACAAAACTATAAAATTACAGCAATAGAAAAAGATGAGAAAATAATTCTTATACTTGATTCATTGAATGATTCTCAGAATGTTGGTTCAATATTGAGGACGGCTTATCTATTTGGTGTAAAAACAATAATTTACAATAAAGATAATTCTTTTAAGCTTAGCTCGTTCATGATTAAATCTGCTAGCGGTTCATACGAAAACATTAAAATGATAGAGGTTACAAATTTAAATAAAACAATTGATTTTCTAAAAAAAAATGAGTTCTGGATTATTGGCTTAGACTCTAATTCTAATGATACTGTTAATTCTATATCTAATAACATAAAAAAAGTTTTAATTTTAGGATCAGAGGATAAAGGTATAAGAATGCTTGTTAAAAAAAACTGCGACTTTGTTGTAAGAATTGAAACAGTTGTAAAAAAAGATGCTATTGTTGATAGCTTAAATGTGTCTAATGCATGTGCTATTATTTTAAACCAACTAACTAATAAGAATGAAACAACTACCTAATTATTACGACGACCTAGATCTAACACTTAAAGAAATTTTAGGTTTAATTCAAAGAGGAGTTAAAGACAGAAAATCTGGTTTTCACAATTTTGTTTTAGCAACCTCTTCATTTGAAAATGAACCCGATGCAAGAACAGTTGTGTTAAGAGGTTTTGACTCAGAAAAAATGGAAATTAGTTTTCATAGTGATTTAAGATCACAAAAAATCAATCAACTAAATAAAAATAAAAATGTATGTTTGGTTTTTTATGATGAAAAAAGAAAAATTCAACTAAGAATAAGAGGAAAAACAAATATAAAGAAGTCATTTCAAGAGGCATGGAATAAGTTAACTAACTGGTCAAAAAGATGTTATTTAACTGAAAACCCTCCTGGACAAGAATCTAAAAAACCAAGCTCAGGGTTTTCAGAAGAATTTGCATTTGATGCACCAAGTTTAGAACAAACAAAAGAAGGTTTCAAAAACTTTGGACAAATAAGAGTTTCTATTAATCAAATTGAATGGCTTTTTTTAGCAAGTCAAGGACATAGACGTGCATTATTTGAAGTTATAAAAAGTGATGGTAAGTTTTCAATTGAGGGGAAATGGTTAATACCTTAAAGAAGAAATTAGTAATTGAGTTTTTAGTAATTTATTTTTTAATTCCTTTAATAGTAATATCTATTAACTTCTTTTTTTCTGAACAAAAGGTTTTTGTTTTTTTACCTCTATTCTTAGTTTTTTTTCTATCATTATATCTACTTAAAAAAACGCCAAGTTTTTCTTTTGAATCTTTTAAAAAAAAAACTGAATGGAATTTTTTTTTTTTAATCTCATTAATTTTTATAGTTTCTGCTTTTTTTTACACAATAATTTTAGATAGTAATTTATTATTCAACCTCCCAAAAAATTATTTTTTTCTCTGGGTTGCAGTAATGCTTCTTTATCCAATTTTTTCAGTAATTCCTCAAGAAATTATTTTTAGAGTTTTATTTTTTGAGAGATATTCGTGTTTATTTAAAGATCAGTTTCTATATCTAGTTTTGAATTCTATTATATTTGCATATATTCATTTAGTTTTTCAAAATTTTCACGCTTTTTTTATTACCCTTATTACTTCACCAATATTTGCGTACGCTTATTTAAATAAATCTTTCAAGACATGTCTTCTTGTTCACACAATTGGAGGCCAATTAGTTTTTACTTATGGTCTTGGTAAATTTTTTTATTAGCTGTAACTGACTTCTAATCCCTTCAAACCGCAATAGCCGTTAGGGTTTTTATAAAGATATTTTTGATGGTATTCTTCGGCGTAAAAAAATGTTTTTATAATCTTTATCTCAGTTTGGATTAATCCATAATTATGTAAATTAAGAATTTCTTGAAACTTTTCTTTAGAGTTAATTGCCATTTGCAACTCTCTTTCATTTTTAACAAAAATTGCTGATCTATATTGGGTGCCAATATCATTACCCTGTCTATTCAATTGTGTTGGATCATGAGATTCCCAAAAAATTTGAAATAATTCATCCCAAGAAATTTTTTTTTTATCTAAGATAACTCTCACAACTTCTGCATGACCAGTTTGTCCAGAACAAACTTCCTCGTATGTTGGGTTGTCTGTTTTGCCGCCAGAATATCCAACAACGGTGGTTTTTAAACCTTTCACTTCCCAGAATCTTTTTTCAGCACCCCAGAAACAACCCATCCCAAAGGTAATATATTCGCAATCCACCGGAACTTCCTTGTAAGAATTATGTTTTAAAAAACTCATGAATTTAAGATAATTTAAGTATTAGAAATTTAAAGTAAATTGACATAAAAGTTCTTTAATATATTATTTAAACATACTTAGTGCCTCATTGAGGATAATAGGGAATCTAGTTTAAATCTAGAACAGCCCCCGCTACTGTGTATCAGCGTTGTGAGACATACGCCACTGAATTTTTTTTTGGGAAGGCGTCTTACTGTTAAGCTGTAAGTCAGGAAACCTGCTAAGTTAGCGTCATTCAATCAGGCTACGGGATGGTCTTCTGGTTATGGTTTTTATCCATTGAGGTGACGTGTTTAACCTCAGTGGGAATTTTTCCTACTTAAATATTAATAATTATGAAAGTTACACTTACTTTTATAAATCACAGTCGGGAAAAATGAAAAAACAGTTTTATTATTTACTTTTATATTCAATTTTAGTTACTTTTTCATCAGAAACTTATTCAGAGAATCTTGAAAAAGAAATTACAGTCACGGCATCGAAACTAATCAACAATAGCATGACAGGAAGCAGTACTGTTATATTATCAAAAAATGATATCCAAAAATATCCTGGTGCATCTTTACCAGAAATAATATCAAAAGTTCCTGGAATTTCATTCAAAGATTTGTACGGAACAACAGGATTTGGTTCATACCAGTCAATAGATTTAAGAGGTTTTGCCGATACCTCAATGTCAAACACGCTTATTTTATTAAATGGGCACAAACTCTCAAACATAGATCTAAGTGCAGATGGAGCAGATCTTGCAAATATACCAATAAACAGTATTGAGAGAATAGAAATTATTAAAGGTAATAGTGCTTCTGTTTTGTATGGAGGAAATGCTACTGCAGGAGCTATAAATATTATAACTAATCAACTTCCAGGAACTGAGGATTATTACCAGGCATCGACAACCTTTGGATCATTTGGTCAATTTGAAGGGTTTGTGTCAGGAACTAAATCTTTAGAAAACATTTCAGTTACAGGAAATTCAAATTACATTGTGACTGACGGTTATCGAAGAAATAATGCATTAAGACAAAAAACCGGAAATTTAGAGTTTAATTTTAATATCAACCCTAAACATACTTTACATTTTAACTTAGCTGCTCATGATCGATATATTGAATTGCCAGGGGATGTTCCGTCAACTCTTTTTTCAATTGACCCTCGTTTAACTGATACACCCCGCGATTTTGCAACAAACTATGGACAAAAGATTTTTATAAATTCTGCTTACATGCCTAATAATAGTCTTGAAATAATCAATGATGCAAGTTATCGATTTACAAAATCACAAGGATTTTTTTTTGATGAGTTTACAACCCATACGGATGCAGATATATATGTTTCGTCGTATAACCCAAAAGCAAAATTTAGATTTAAAAAATTTGGTTATACATTTGAAAATATTTCAGGACTTGATTTAAATTATACTTATTACAAACGTAAGTATATGTCAAATATGATTGGCGCTCATGCTGGGCGTGGAGCAGCCACCCGCAACGTGTATAAATTTTCAGATACTAACTTGGGTTTGTATTATAATTTTGAAACTGAATTAAATTCATTAAACAAGATAGGTTTTGGTGCAAGGTTTCAAGGTAACTGGTTAAAAGCCTCAGACTTTGTTGGCCCCGCACCTGGAGCTACCAAAGCTAACAGCGATTCATTAACTTATGATCCACAATATTCATATCATGTAGGTTATGAAAGGAGCCTTGAAGATTATGGAAATATCTTTGCCCGTTTAGGGAGAAGCTTCACTTACCCCAATGTTGATCAAAGAGTTGGGCAAAGCAACTGGAATGTTAATTCTGACTTTAAATTAAGAACGCAGACTTCAAATGATTTTGAAATTGGTCATAAATTTCAAAATAACGATTTAAACATTACCAATTCCTTTTACTATATGATGCTCAGAGCGGAAATTTATTATGATAACGTTGATTTTCTTAATAAAAATTTAGAGCCAAGCAAAAGGTATGGATTTGAATCTTCTGTAAACTATACATTAAACAAATATGTCAATTTTAATAATTCATTTGCTTTTACAAAAGCAAAAATGAGAAGTGGTAATTACAGAGGAAATGAAATTCCTGGAGTTCCTAGTTTAACTAATACACTAGAACTGAACCTGAACCTTATTGACAATTTTACGCTTAGTACGGAACTATTTTATAGAAGTACTGCTAGGATGATAAATGATACCATAAATTTTCAACCAAAGATTCCTGAATATTACTTAGTTAATATAGGCTTGAAAGGAAAAATTAAGAATACTAAGGTATCCTTATTAGCTAATAATATTCTAAATAAAAGTTATTATAATTATGCCGTAAGTGGGAATACTCATAATCTCTATAATGTATATCCTTTACCTGAGTTTAATATTTTCTTTAAATTGTCTCAAGATTTCTAATGAAAAAAGAATTAAAAGCTTACAAAAAACTTAGTTTTTTTTTTTCATTTGCGATGCATGCCATTATCCTGGGGCTGTTGATTGAAGGAAACAAAAAGAAGCTTATTCCAAAGACATCTATGATAGAAGTTGAATTAAAAAGCTCTTATCAAAACACAAAAGAAATTCCTAAAATTGATAACTCTGACACTCTTAAATCAATTGATAGAAATATGGCTACAAAAAGGCAAACACCCTCAATTTCAAATAAAACAAATAAAAACTTAAAGGATGAAATAGATAAGTCACAAATCGACCCAAATATTAAGATTTTTTCAAAATTAAATGAAGAAAACTTTGATAGTAGAGACCTTGAAAAGAAAAATTTAAATAAAGAATCAAAAAAAAAAATTAAGAATCCAAAGTTTTCTTCACCTCAGAAATTAAGCAAGGTAATAACACCTCCAAAATCTAGTGCAACCTATAAAATTGGCTCTGAGAAAAATCCACATCCAACTTATCCTTTAATTGCTAGAAAAAAAGGATGGGAAGGTAGAGTAATACTTCAAACCGATGTAGATAAAAAAGGAAATGTTAAATTCGTAAGAATTTTGGAATCAAGTGGCTTTAAAGTCCTTGATGATATTAGTATAGAAACATTAAAAACATGGAAATTCAAACCTGCTAAATTGGGAAATAAATTCGTTGATGATATTGTAGATATTCCAGTTAAATTTGTTCTAACCAATTAGCTATATTATTTAAACCAGATATTGGCGTCCCCTACGGGATTCGAACCCGTGTTGCCGCCGTGAAAGGGCGGTGTCCTGAACCACTAGACGAAGGGGACAAACACTTGAAATTTTTTTATAAACATATATATATCTAATAAAAAAATATAGTAAATCAAATTATTATGAAATATATAGCACATATTTTTACATTTCTTTTAGCTTTTGCAACGCTAAAACCCTCGCTTTCTAACGCTAGAGAAAACGTAGACTACACTTGTTATAAAAGAGGTGTTGAAATTATTTATCCTTATGAAAATGCTATTTTTAAAATTAAAAAGATTTTCAATAACCATCCTGACAAAAAGAAAAAAGAATTAGTTAAGTTCAAACAAAGTTTTGAAAAAAATTTTTATGGCATTCCACTTTACAAAGAAGCTGGATGTTCAAATGCTAGACTTTCAGAATATTTAGAATGCTTAATATCTACTGATGGTAAGAACTGTAAAATTTACTACACTCAGATGAGAATCGTAGATTAATTTTTAATTACATCTTCAATACGCAACTCAATACTATCGTTCTCTAGCCAGGTGTTCTTAGATATGGCGACAATCAAACTAAACATTTCTCCCATATTTGACACTATATAGTCATCTATTGAATTATCAGTAGCGTTAAATGCAATTGATTTAAATTCATTTTTATAAATATCAGATACAATACAGGAAAGATGCTTCTCACCGACAACTCTTGGAAATTTAATTATACAATCTCTGATTAAAAATTTTGGAGTGACATTGCCAATCCCAAAGGGAGATATTTTTTGAATTTCATTATATAAATTCATATCTATTGAAGATAGTTTGAGGTCATAATCATAATATTTTATATATTCAAATGACTTAGGATTATATTTATCTATTAAAAAATTTTTCAATTCAGTAATCTTATTTTTTTTTACAGAAAAACCTCCGGCCATTTTGTGCCCTCCACCTGTTTCAATAATTTTTTTTTCCACAGCCTCAATTATTAAGTTACCAATATCAAAATCATTAACTGATCTACATGATGCTTTGCAAACATCAATGTTTTCAGAAATTACAATTGACGGTTTATTAAATTTTTCTACTAATTTACTTGCTACAATTCCTATAACACCTGGGTGCCAATTATCAGAATTAACACATATGACACTAGCATTATCGTCAACCTGGCGAATAGCTTCTTTTTCAACTTGAAGTTCTATTTTTTTTCTCAAAACATTATATTCATTTAATTGTCTTGCCATTACAAAGTTTAAATTCCTATCTGAAGAAATAAGAAGTTCTGTACCTTTAGAAGATTTTCCAACCCGTCCTCCTGCATTAATTCTTGGACCAAGAACATAACCTAAATGATAACAACTTACTTTTTCTTTAATGCCTGACTCATTTATTAATGACAACAGTCCGTTATTTTTTGTATTATTTAATATTTTTAAACCTTGTTTAACAAAAGCTCTATTCATTAAATCAAGTTTAACAAGGTCACAAATAGTAGCTAATGCGACAAGATCTAAGTAATTTAGTAAATTAGGAACACATAAATTTGTCTTTTTTTTTAGCTCTCTGTTTACTGAAGCTAGCAAAAAAAAAGCTACCCCAGCTGCACATAGGTTTTTGAGATTTGAATTATCTTTTTTTTTGTTAGGATTTACTATAGCAAATGCATCAGGTAGATCTTTTCCTTGTTTGTGATGATCAACAACTATAACGTCAATCTGTTTTTTTTTTATGTAATTTATTTCTTTTAAAGATGAAGTTCCGCAATCTAAAGTAATAATAAGCTCACATCCCTTATCTTTAAAATATTCCATTATTTTTATACTTGGGCCATATCCATCTTCAATTCTATCAGGTATATAAAACTCAAATTCAATTTCTAAAGCTTTCAGGTAACTACACATAATTGCTGTAGAAGCAGACCCATCAACATCATAATCACCCAACAATCCAATTTTTTTTTTTTTTATTATGAACTCAACTATCTTTTTGGTAGCACATTCCATGCTATCTATAACGGATGGATCTGGCATAATATTTTTAATAAGAGGATTAGAAAATTTTTCAAAACTTTCAGTATCGATTCCCCGTGATACTAATAATTTTGAAATTATTTGGTTTAACTCAAATTTTTTTTTTAAGTTACATTCTAATTCATAATCTGATTTTTTTTCTTTCCATTGAACTTTTCTCACAGATATAAGTTTACTCAAAACTTCTTTTTTTATTTTTTCTTCTTGAATTTCAACGTCAATCTGCATAATCGAAATTTAGCATAATTTAAAATGGTTAGTAATAAGAATATTCTAATAGCACAGGGTGGAGGACCAACTAATGTTATAAACCAGTCATTAGTTGGGATAATTAAACAAGAAAAAAAATACAAATCAAAAATTTTAGGATCTATAAATGGAGTAAATGGGATTATAAATAATCGATTTATTTCTTTAAATAAAATTTCTGAAAACGACTTGAAAACAATTGCAGATACACCAGGAGCAGCATTAGGATCCACGAGAGATAAACCTGATCAAAAATACTGTAAAGAAATTTTAAAAATTTTAAAAAATAAAAAAATTTCTAAATTTTATTACATAGGTGGAAACGACTCATCAGATAGCTTAAGAATAATTTCAGAATACGCCAAGAACATACAATATAAACTACAATGTATACATATACCAAAAACAATTGATAATGATCTAGTATGCAACGACCATACACCAGGATTTGGTTCTGCAGCTAAATACGTGGCACAACTTTTTTCAGGAATTAACTATGATGTAAAATCTCTTCCTGGTGTTTACTTAGGTATCGTTATGGGAAGACACGCTGGCTTTCTTACTGCATCATCGTCACTTCTTAAAAAAGAAAATAAAGACGGACCGAATCTTATATATATTCCTGAATCTCCATTTGAAATCAATACTTTTTTAAATCAGGTAAAAAGTGTGTTTAATAAATACGGAAGATGTGTAATAGCAATTTCTGAAGGAATTCAAGATAAACACAAAAAACTAATTTCTCAAAAAATCATTAAAAAAACTGAATATGATGCACATGGAAACATTCAATTATCAGGAACTGGTTCATTAGGAGATTATTTATCAGTAGAGATCAAAGAAAAACTTAAGTTACCAAGAGTACGTGCCGATACATTAGGTTATCCGCAAAGATGCTTTTTAGGTTCAGCTTCAGAGATAGATCAAAAGGAAGCACTAAAAATTGGTATATTTGCTGCAAAATATTCAAATAAACACATTACTTCTTTTTCGGCTGGAATTCTTGAAAGAAAAAAATTTACTAACCCCTACAATACAATTTTCATAGCCAACTCTCTGGAAAAGGTTGCTGGAAAAACAAAGGTAATGCACCAAAGTTTTTATAATATTAAGAAAAGCTTTGTAACAAACTCCTTTATAAACTATGCGCTACCATTAATCGGAAAGAATTTATTAAAAACAAAGTCAATTATTTAATTTTTTTTTACCCAAAACCTATACATACCAAGAAAAGTTTTAGGATAAATATTTTCAAACTTATCCCATAATTCAAGCTTTACTTCGTCATTTTCATTTGGAAAATGAGTTTTAAATGAATTTTTAACATTAGGGTTCATTTCATTAAATGCTATGAAATTTAATTTTTTACTTTCAAGTAATTCCTTTATTTTAATGAAATCATATGTATGTTCCGTGTAATTGAATAATAAGTCTCTAAAATTAGACAAACTAGAAAAATCAAGTAAACCTCTAATTGATTGAAGTTTTTTATTTTCAGAATTTAATATTTTTGTTCTAAATGCCCTCATATTATCTTCTGTGACATCTATTTTTTTTTTTTT
>NZGH01000038.1 GCA_002690875.1 Rickettsiales bacterium | reverse complement strand
ATTTTTTTTGTTTTTTGATTATTAATTAGCGGTGTTAAACTTAGTAAAGATTTATCTATCTCATTCGGTTTAGAAACTTGATCAATAAGCCATTTTAACTTTATATTTGCTAAAAAAACTTCGTTTTTCGGAGCATAAGATTTAAATAAAATATTTTCTAAAAAAAATAAGCTTTGAACAACATTATTTTTTTTAAAATAAAAACTGACCTGAACTTTTCGAACAAAAAAAAGATCTCTTGAATTAATTATCACTTGAACCTATAAATATTAATATAATAATCTTGGGAGTCTTATGTCTAATATTTTATCATCACTGTTAAAAACCGTTATTAGCGGTTTTATATTACTTTTTATAATTATGCTAATTATTTCTTCAGCATCTGAGTTTTATTTTGATTACTCATATTTATCGTTTTTTTTTAGATGGTTGCATGTTCTTTCTGGTGTTATGTGGATTGGTTTGTTATGGTATTTCAATTTTGTTCAAATTCCAAGTATGCCTAATATCCCAAATGAACAAAAGCCAGCAATTTCAAAGTTCATTGCTCCTGAAGCATTATTCTGGTTTCGTTGGGCTGCATTGGCAACATTGATAACTGGTTTAATTCTAGGACATATTAATGGATATCTTCATAGCGCTCTCACTCTTGATTCATCGGATGGCAAAAGTCTAATGATTGGAATTGGTATGTGGCTAGGAACTATTATGGCTTTTAATGTATGGGGAGTAATTTGGCCTAATCAAAAAAAAGCTTTAGGATTAGTAGAAGCTTCGGCAGAACAAAAGGCTGCCTCTGCAAAAAGAGCAATGTTATTTTCTAGAACGAATACTTTATTATCCATACCAATGTTATACTGTATGGTAGCAGCGCAAAATCTCTATTGATCTTGTTTAATTATCTTAAAACCTAATAATGCAATAAGTGGGGATGCAATAAATATAGAGGAATATGTTCCTACTAAAACCCCCCACATCATTGCACTTACGAATCCTCTGACTACTTCTCCCCCAAAAATGTAAAGTGCTAATAAAGCTAATAACGTCGTTAATGAAGTCATGAGTGTTCTTGAAAGTGTTTGATTAATTGACAAGTTGAGAAGTTCTGAAAAAGGAGACTCTTTTTTTGCTAAATTTTCTCTAATTCTATCAAAAACAACAACGGTATCATTTATAGAGTATCCAGCTATTGTAAGTATTGCTGCTATAGATGCTAAATTAAACTCTATTTGGGTTAAAGAAAAAAAACCAATAGTAGAAAGAACATCATGAAAAAGAGCTACCAAAGCTCCAAGACCAAATTGCCAACCTGAAAACCTAAACCATATGTAAGAAAACATAGCAATCAATGAAAATAAAACAGCCTTAATACCCATTATTTGAAGTTCTTTTCCAACTTTAGGACCTACAAATTCTATTCTTCTGTAATCAATTTCAGATGGAAGTTCGTTTTTAATATTGTTGATTAGGGCAGTTTGTTCTTCTTTTTTTTCAGAATTTTTTTCAATTCTAATCAAAATATTCTCAGGAGAACCAAATTCTTGAATCTCAACATTTCCTGTGGAAACACCTGTTAATTTTTCTCGCAAATTGGACAAATTTGGAGGAGTCGTAAAATTAGCTTCAATTAATATGCCTCCTTTAAAGTCGATACCTAGATTAAGATTATCTTTAATAAAAAGAAAAATGGAAAATAAAATTAGAAAAAAAGAAAAAATAAATGCTGTTATTCTATATTTATAAAAATTAATTATTCTCATGATTCGTTAATTTAAAAATAGCCTACTTGGTTTCAATTTTACCACCCACAAACTAACAATTAACTTTGTCAGAATTAAAGCAGTAAACATGGATGTTATAATACCAACACTTAGGGTTACGGCAAAACCTTTGATTGGTCCTGACCCATAATTATAAAGAAGCAGAGCAGCAATTAAAGTAGTGAAATTAGCATCCAATATTGTCTTCAGAGCAAATTTATATCCTAAATCTATCGAATTCATTATGGACCTCCCAGACCTAAGCTCTTCTTTTATTCTTTCAAAAACTAGGACATTAGCGTCGACTGCCATACCAACAGTTAGGACTATTCCAGCAATACCAGGCATTGTTAAAGTAGCTTCAATAAGACTTAATAAAGAGACAAGTAAAATTATATTAAAGATTATTGCAAAATCAGCAATTAGACCGAAAATTCTATAACGGATGACCATAAATACAATAATCAAAACAAACCCAACAACTAAAGCTTTTTTTCCTGCTTCAATTGAATCTAAACCTAAACTTGGACCAACTGTTCTTTCCTCCAAAACCTCAATAGGAGCAGGAAGAGAACCAGCTCTTAATAAAACTGCTAAGTCATTTGCTGTTTCAGGAGAAAAATTACCACTTATATTTCCTTGCCCACCGGTAATAGGCTCTCTAATTTGAGGAGCACTTATAACTTTATTATCTAAAAGAATTGCTAATCTTTGATAAACATTTTCTGTGGTAATTTTTGCAAATTTTTTACCTCCTTTTCTATCAAATTCAAATGCTACAACATACTTTCCTGTTTGGGGATCAACTGTAGCAGCAGCATTAACTAAATTATCACCTGTTAACATAATTCTTTTTTTAACCAAAAATTCTTTTTCATATGCAGTTGGGTCAGCATTAGAAACCCTAAATGTACCCGGTGGAAGTTTACCTCTTTGTTGTGCCAACTCAACTGTAGTAGGGTCTAATAAATGAAAATTTAATTTTGCTGTTCTTCCTATAAGTGACCTAATCCTTCCAGGGTCCTTAATACCAGGAAGTTGGACAATTATTCTTCTTTCACCTTGTTTTTGTATGACAGGTTCTTTTGTACCTGATTCATCAACTCTCTTTCTCACAACTTCAATAGATTGATCAACAGTTTTTATGTTTGAATCAACAATATACTCATCTGAAAAAGATAAATTTAACTTATTTTGTTCAGTATTTATTAAAATTCCTTTTTCAATATTTTCTCTTATACTTCTTCTTGCTAAATCTATTTTTTTTTTATCAGTAATTGTTACAACTGCACCGCTTAACTTTGAGCCAAGATTACTATATTTGATTTTTTCCTTTCTAAGAGCTGATCTTATGTCATCGACTAAGAATTCCGATTTTTCTTTTAGAACAGAATTTGTATCGACTTCTAAAAGTAAGTGAGATCCACCTTGAAGATCTAACCCAAGATTTACTTGTTTCTGAGACAAATAGTTTGGTAATGCTGTTACCTCTGTTTTATTGAAGAAGTTAGGGTATAAAAAATATATACCAGAAAGACAGACAAGGATAACAAAAAAAATTCTCCACTTACTTAAACTTAGCATAAAACTACTTTTTATTTATAACATCCGCTACCGTAGACCTATAAACGACAACATTTACATTAGGTGCAATATCGACATTAAGTTTTTCACCCTCGGCTTTTGTTACTTTCGCGATGACGCCACCACTGGTAAGAATTTCATCACCTCTTTTAATTGAATCTAAAAGAATCTTATGCTCTTTTTGTTTTTTTTGCTGTGGCCTAATTAATAGAAAGTAGAAAACTAAGAAAATAAGAATTAACGGTATAAAAGAAGCAAACATTGAGGGTTGTTGAGCTACAGATTGTGCATAAGCAGGGTTAAACATAAAACCTCTTGAAAAAAAAAATTAATTAATAATACTTAACTTCAATATATTAAAACTTATTTAATACAAGTATAAAATAAGAAAATCAATAAAAGCATCAAGCAAAATATGAAAATTCTAAAAAATAAAAATATTTTCAAAGAAAATGACTTTTTTCTATTACTTCCTAATTTAATGGAAATTGTAAGTTGGAAACATGAATTTGAAATAAATTTTGATGATATTCTTTTTGTTGAGGATCAGAAAAAAAAATTGTTTGAAAATATTAAAAGATTCTCCACAAACCTTCATTCTCATAATTGCTTCTTGTGGGGTGCAAGAGGAATGGGAAAGTCGTCTCTAATAAAATATGCGGTAAAAAGAATTAATAATGAAATTTCTTCAAAGATAAAATTTGTTGAAATCTTTAATCACAGTTTGAAGTATTTACCAGAACTAATTTATTTTTTAAAAGATTTAAACTATAAATTTTTAATATTTATTGACGATATTACCCTAGATAACTCACAAAATGAGTTTAAGCTCTTTAAAAGTATTTTAGATGGAAGTTTATTAAGCAATTCTCAAAATGTGAAATTTTATGTTACTTCAAACTTAAGACACCTCTCTATTAAAGATCCAATTGAAGAAAATGTGGACGATATTACAAAAAAAGACAACTACTCAAATATTGTTTCTCTATCAGATCGCTTTGGTATTCGTTTAGGTTTCTTTGAAAACAACAAGGAAAATTATTTAAAGATTGTTGAACACTATGCAGAAATCAATGGTGTTTCTCTAAAAAAAGAACAAATCAGCATGGCTTTAGAATGGTCTTTAGAAAAAGGAAATTTTTCTGGTAGGACTGCATACCAGTTTATTCAAAGTTTAAAAAAATTAAGATAAAAATTTTAATGGATCAACCGCTTCCTTACCTTTTCTAATTTCAAAATGTAATTGAGGTATTTTTACGTTCCCACTATTTCCTATAGCTCCAATGGACTCACCTTTTTTAACTAAAGTTCCTTTTTTTTTATATATTTTATTTAAATGTGCATAAGCAGTTATCCAATTTTTTGAATGTTTAATTAAAATTAAATTTCCATAACCTGGAATTTCATTTCCACTATAGACAATTTCACCACTACTTGATGCTTTGACATCCTTACCAGAAACTGACTCAATATTAATTCCATCATTAAAGAAACCTGGGTCATTACTGCCATACTTTGACAATATTTTACCTTTTACTGGCCAAATAAAAGTTTCATTAAATATTTTTTTAATAGGTTTGTTCTTATATGTTTTTTTTTTAGTAGTTATTTTTCTTTTGACTTTTTTATTTTCATTCTTTTTAAAGTTTTTGACAATTTTTTTTTTTCTTTCAAATTGATCTGGTATTATCAATTTTTGATTAGTGTAAATTTGATTAACATTTTTTAGATTATTAAATCGTGAAATTGTAAAAACATCAGTCCTGTATTTTCTTGAAATTGAATACAAAGTATCACCTCTTTCAACAACATGAGTTCTCTTTTTAGGTATAAAAATTTTTTGATTAGGAAAAATTTTGTATGGTGAATCAATGTTATTGAAGTTAATTAACTTAGAAATTGTAACATTGTATTTTTTTGATATTGAGTATAAATTATCCCCTTTGTTAACGGTATAATATAGATTGTCTTCCTTTTTAGGAAACTTGTAATTTTTAATTTTATATTCTTGAAAAAAAAGTGTTTCACAACTTGAAAGAAAAAAGATTATTAACGCTAAAAATAGTCTCATATTTCAATACTCTACTTTACCTTCTAGTAATGGAACAAAACGGACATTCATTATATTTTTTACAATAAAACTATCACCCTTTTTTATTATTTTTTTTAAAACTTGATTATCATTATCCTCACCAACTGGAATAACCATAATACCATCATCTACAAGTTGACTGAGAAGCTTTGTTGGAATCTCAGGTGCACTGGCAGTTACAATTATCCTGTCAAAAGGAGCTTGCTCTGACCATCCCAAACCTCCGTCAGCATGTTTAAAAAAAACATTATTAATACTCAAATTATGCAGAAGGTTTTTTGCTTTCTTTTGGAGTAAGCTATGCCTTTCGATAGTGTAAACAAACCTAGAAAGTTTTGACAAGACACATGATTGATAACCACTTCCCGTTCCTATTTCTAATACTCTCATTCTTTTATTTATCTCAAGTACTTGTGTCATGTATGCAACAATCAGGGGCTGTGATATTGTTTGACCACACTCAATTGGTAACGCAACATTTAGGTTCGATTTTTCTTTTAAATTAGTATCAATAAATAATGATCTATCAACATCCTCAATAACATTAAGAACATCTATATCTGATACTCCTTGTTTTTTTAGATCAAGAAGTAAATCAAACTTTCCAAATCTTTTAATCTTTTTCATTTATTACCAATACTTGTTTTCCCTTTCATATAACTTTTTAAGATTTCGGGAACTGAAATTGTTCCATTTTCTTCTTGATAGTTTTCAATTATACTTATTAGAATTCTCCCAACTGCAATTGAAGAGCCATTTAAAGTATGAGGATAATAAATTTTTCCAGTACTATAATTTTTTACTCTCATTTTCATTCTTCTAGCTTGAAAATCCTTGCAATTTGAACAACTTGAAACTTCTCTAAATTTATTTTGTCCGGGCATCCAAACTTCTAAATCAATAGTGTAAGAGGAAGAAAAACCCAAATCTGTTGAACACAACTCAACTAAACGGTAAGGAAGTTCTAGTTTCTTTAAAATCATTTGAACACATTCAATCATTCTTTCCATTTCAACCATAGAGTGATTTGGTTCTGTAATGGAAACTAATTCAACTTTACCAAATTGATGTTCTCGCATTAATCCCTTAGTATCTTTTCCAGCAGCACCAGCTTCAGATCGAAAACAATTTGTAAAAGAGGTATAACGAAGTGGAAGTGCAGTTGAATCAATAATTTCATCTCTATGAAAATTAGTCAAAGGTACCTCAGCTGTAGGTATTAACCATAAATCATTAAAATCAGTTTTAAATAAATCATGATCAAATTTTGGTAATTGACCAGTTCCAACTAAACAATCACTTTTAACTAATTCAGGGACTATGCACTCTTCATATTGAAATTCTGAGACGTTAACATCAATCATAAAATTTACTAAAGCTCTATGTAATGTTGCTAGATCTGACCTTAAAACTGAAAACCTACTACCAGAAAGTTTAGAAGCTTTGTTATAATCAAGAAAATTATGCTTTTCTAAAATCTCAACATGGTTTTTAACCTCAAATATTGGTTTATCAATTTTACCAACTTCTTTTATAATTATATTATCATCCTCAGACTGACCAACTGGCACCTTATCATCAACTAAATTTGGAATTTCAAGAAGAATTTGATTAAGAGTATTTTTTTTTTCTTCAGTTTTTCTTTTCAATTCATCTAATTCATTTTTAATCTTAGCAACATCATTTTTAATTTTTTCTAAGTCTTTTTTACTTAATTTTGGGGAAAACATTTTTGATATCGAATTTTTCTTTGCCTGCAAACCTTCAGTTTTTTTTAAGTTTTCTAAATAATTATCGTGTAAGAGAAGAATTTCTTTTGAAGAAGGAGAAATATTTCTTTTTCTTAATATTTCGTCAAAAAGTGAACTATTTTCTTTAATAAATTTTATGTCATGCATTCTTTACTTTCTTTTTAAAAAAGAATTTGATGAACAATATTGAAAATTCATAAAAGATTATTAGAGGAATAGCAATCCCTAACTGTGAAATTATGTCAGGTGGAGTAAATAATGCAGAGAATATAAGAATACCAATTAGGAAAAACTTTCTATTTTTTTTTAGAAAAAGCTCATTGAAAACTCCTAATTTTGTAAGAAAAATTATTGCTATTGGAAATTCAAATGATAATCCACTAGCAAGAAGTAGAAACATTGTTAATTTCATATATTCTGCATATCTAGATTCCAGTTGTATTGGCAAAGAGCCGTCTACAAAACTTTCATAAGATATAAAAAAAGACCATATCATCGGTATTAAAAAAAAATATGCAAATAATATCCCCAAAAAAAAAAATAGAATTGACATTATAGACACTAATACAAAAACTTTCTTTTCTTTCTCATATAGAGCTGGAGAAGTAAAAAGAATAATTTGAATAAAAAAAATTGGTAAAGAAAATAAAAAAGCTACAAAAAATGAAACTTTAAGATTAGAAACAAAAACCTCAGGTAAGCCAGTAAAAATCATTCGTTTATTTTCTTGATTATTTAGAAGTTCGTATAAAGGATTCGTAAGTACATCAATTACTAAATTAATTTTAAAGAAGAAAAATAAAAAACAAAAAAACATGAATAAAAAACTAAATAATAATCTGTTTCTCAATTCTCTTAGATATTCAAGATACTTCATTTATATTTAATTTTTTTTTTTACTTTTTTTTTTTTAGTTTTTGGATCAGTTGAAATTAATTCAATTTCATCTAGTTCATATTTTAAGTTAAAAATATATCTGTTAATCTTTCTGTAAAAAAGTCCTAAATTTTTAGATACTTTAGGTATCTCCTCTGGTTTTATGAGAAGAATCAAAAAAAAAAAAATTATTAGAAGCTCAAATAAACCAATATTGAACATTAATTTTTTTCTTCATCATTTTTTTTTTCATCTTTTAAACCTTGCTTAAAAGACTTGATTCCCTTCGCCAGTTCGCCAGCAACTTTAGGTAATTTTCCAGCTCCAAAAACAATTAACACTATTACAAGTATTAATATTATTTCCCAATGACCTAGTCCAAACATATAATAATCCTATCTATTTAGATATTACAAGATTATTGATTCTAATTCATCTACTTTTGGCAAATCTTTTATAGATTGAAGCCCAAAGTGCTTTAAAAATTCGATATCAGTTACCCAAGTTACTGGTCTTCCTGGAGTTTCTCTTCTTCCTGCAGGTTTTATCCATTTAATTTCTAATAAAGAATCAAGGGTTCCTCTAAATACTGGCTTTCCCCTAATTTTTTCAATTTCAGCTCTAGTTACCGGTTGATGATACGAAATTATTGCTAAAGTCTCCATGGCTGCATTAGAAAGGTTTTTTGTTTTTTTTGTCTGAATGGACAAAAAATCTCGAAGACTATCAGAAGTTTTAAAATAAAACTTATTGTCTGATGAGTATAAAACTACACCTCTATCTTTATAATCATGAATTAGATCATTCAAAACTTTATCAAGATCAAAATTACCATATTGCGATAATATTTTTTTAATATCATTCTTAGATAAAGGTTCATCGGCTGAAAAAATTAAAGATTCAATAAAATTTTTTAGATCTTTTTCATTCATTTTTTTTCCTTAACCATTATTTTTTTAAAGTGACTTTCTTGACTTAATAACAAGTTTCCACTTGAAACCTCATTTAATGACGCTAATAGAATGGATACAATAGCTGATTTTCTTTTTTTTGAACTTTTAAAAACTCTAGGTAAAAAGTCAAAAAGAGAGAACCAACTATCTTCATTAATTTGAAAAATTTGGTTTAACCACTTTATACCATCTTCAACGGAGTATAAATCTGTCTCATCAGCGAGCATTTTTATTGTTTTCCCTCTGTTATTTATAATTAAATATTTTAAAATCAAATCCTGTAAGCCAACCTTAGGAACAATCTTACTACTAATAGTAAAATTGTTTTTAATTTTAATTGTTAAGAAATCTTTTCCATTCTGGGGTAAATCAAAAATTTTTTTTGATAATTTTTTTATACCTGCGTAATGAATTAGTCTTTGGGTTAAATCTTCCTGAAGATCCTCTTCTTCTTGTTTTTCATCTTCAGGTAACAAAAGCTTTGATTTTAAAAAAGCTAACAATGAAGCCATTACTAAATAATCTGCAGATAATTTAATTTGATTCACATTTTGATCAATAAAGCTTAAATATTGATTAGCTAATTCTAAAATTGAAATTTTTCTGATATCAACCTTTTGCTTTTTTGAAAGTTCCAAAAGAAGATCTAAAGGTCCCTCATAGCCACTTATATTTAAATTTAATTGCATTAATTCTTAATTATATTATTAGAAGAAAGTATTTTTTTAATATTTAAAATATTTCGTTTTTGTAGCTTTAAATTTAAAATATCATTTATGAAGTAATCATAATATTTTTTTTTAATTTTTTTTGTATACTCATACAAATTCTCAACCTCGTCTAGTTTACCATTACAATGTAAAATCACATCACAGCCAGCACTATAGGATTTTTTTATGATGATTTTTAAATTATCACTTAAAGCTTTCATTGATATATCATCTGTTAATATTAATCCTTTAAAAAATAATTCATTTCTAATTATCTTATTAATTTTTTTTGAATAAGTAGCAACTTCATTATCTATTTTTGAATAAACAATATGAGCAAGCATCATAAGGCTTTCAGTTTTTAAGTTTTGAAAAGGAATGAAATCATTTTTTCTCAAAATATCTAACTCTACATTTACTTCAGATGGCTCCAGATGTGTATCAACTAGAGATCTTCCATGTCCAGGAAAATGCTTCATAACAGGTAATATTCCGGAATCTCTATACCCCTTGCAATATTGTAAAACCAAATCTCTAACAATTATAGGGTCTGAACTAAATGAACGGTCTCCAATAATATCATTAGCGTAATTAAAATACAAATCACAAACAGGTGAAAAGTTAATATCAACTCCAACATTTTTTAATTCACTAGCCAATAGGTATGCATTTAAGTATGACAATTTTTCAGATTTTTCTTTATTTTTTTTATACATTTTACCAAAAAGACTTTGTTCAGGAAATTTTGTAAAAGTAGAATTTTTTAATCGCTGTACCCTACCTCCTTCTTGATCGATAAAAATCAATAAAGATTGGTTTAGTGTTAGATTTTTCAATTCATTTATTAAGTCAGTTATCTGAATTTTATTATTATAATTTCTAGAAAATAATATAAATCCAAGTGGGTTTGTTTTTTGAAAAAAACTATATTCTTTTTTTGAAATTGATTGGCCCTCAATAGAACAAATTATACCATCAGGTGTTGACATTATGTATCCATAACTATTAAACATTGGTATTTTTTGTCTATAATTTTTTTACATAATTTTTTTGCATCGTCTAAAGATAATGTCACATCATTTATTACTCTAAAAAAAATGTCGTTATTTTTTAGAACTATTTGCTTTATCTCAAAATTAATATATTTTTCAGAAGAAAATTCTTTCTTTAATTTTTTTGAAACTTCAAGACTTTTTTTCTTTTCTTTAAATGACGCAACTTGAATTCTAAATTTTTTTATGGTTTTTTTGTTTTTTTCTAAATCAAATTTTTGTTTATTTTCTACCTCTTTCTCTATTATTTCTTCAATTGATTTTACCTTTTTTTCTAAAATTTCATAAACGCTATTGTCATTAGTTATAGGAGCACCCTTTTCTTCTTTTATTAATGACTCTGTATTTTCTAAAACCGGTAAATTTTCTTCAGGAATAATTGATACATAAGAAATTATAATTAAAAAAATTAGAAATAAGTAGCTCAGGGCTATTAAAGAATATTTTACCTTTATATCTTTCATTACATACTTTTTGGTGAACTTATTTTTAAAAGAGATAAACCTTTATTGAGTGTCATGCTCACAACTCTTATGAGTACAAGCCTTGATTTTGTTAATTCATCATTCTCAGTAATTATTTTTTTTTCTTTATCAATATTTCCTAAACCCCAATAATTATGAAAAATTTTAGAAAGATCATATAGATAGTTTGTAATTCTATGAGGCTCATAATATAGAGATGAGTTTTTAATTACGTTAAAAAAATTACAAATATATTTAATGAGCATTTTTTCTTCATGTAAAACCAGATAATCTAACTTATATGCGTCCTTTTCAATTTCTTTAATTTTTTTTTTGGACGTCTCTAATATTGACATACATCTTGCGTAAGCATATTGAACATAAAAAACAGGGTTATCCTTATTTTTAATTTTTAAAGAATCAAAATCAAAATCAATCGTTTTGTCTGCATTTCTGGAAATCATCATAAACCTTAATGCATCTACACCAACCTCTTTAGTAACCTCACGCATTGTAATATAGTTCCCCTTACGCTTAGACATTTTTAATTTTTCACCTTTTTTTATAAGATTAACTAAAGAAGTAAGCTTAATTTCTAATTTATAGTCATCATGAATAAGTTCAGATAATGCATTTTTTAAACGTTTCACATATCCAAAATGATCCACTCCCCATATATTAATTAAAATTTCAAATTTCCTTTTTATTTTATTTGAATGATACAGTAAGTCAGACATAAAGTAGGTCATCTCACCACTAGGCTTCATCAAAGCTCTATCCGAGTCATCACCAAATTTTTTAGAACAAAAAAGAAGTTGTTCTTTTTGCTCCCAATCTTCACTGGAAATATTTTTTGGCTTTTCTTGAAAACCAAAATAAGCCAACTTTGATTTCAATAATTTATTTTTAAGTTTATTAATATTATCTATTGAAGATATTTTTTTCTCTGAGACAAAATTGTCATGAATTATCTTAAGATCAACTAAATCTTTTTTAATATCATTTAAAATTATATCTATTATTTTTTGCTCAAAACTTTTTAATTCATTAGAATCTTTAATAGCAAACTTTTTGAATATTTTTTGTGCAATATTTTTCAAATATTCGCCTGGGTACAAATCATCAGATAATTTTTTTTTTGAGCTTTCTAAAATATTTTCAACATGAAATACTATTGTTTTATAAAGTTTTTTTATTTGTTCACCAGCGTCGTTAATGTAATATTCTCTAATGATATTATGGCCAACTTCCTCTAAGACTGAAGAAATAGTGTCACCTAAAACTGCTCCTCTGGCATGACCAATATGCATTAACCCAGTAGGATTTGCAGATACAAATTCAATACAAATAGATTTAGTTTTTAACTTATAATTATATGTACCATCAAGTTTAATAAATTGGCTTAATTGGTTCTGCCAAAATGAATTTGTAAAGAAAATATTAACAAACCCAGGTTTAATTACTTCAACTTTTAATACATACTTATTTTGTTTAAGTTCGCTTGAAATAAATTCTGCTAATTGTAGTGGAGAAGTTCTAAAAAACTTTGAAAAAACTAAGGCGACATTTGATGATAAATCACCAAAATCAATCTTATTGGATAGTTCAACATTAAACGTATTATTTTTTAAAAAATCACTTTCCAAATTATTTTTGTCTAGTAATTTTTTTACTATTTCAAAGATCTCATTCTTTAAATACTCATGAAATAACATTAAAAACTATATAAATCAAAAAATTTACGGTGAATATTAATTGCATAATTGTCAGTCATACCAGAAATGTAATCACAAACATTTATATATTTTTGTTTGTCATTTTTAAAAATGCTCCAATTTTGTGGCATCAAGGTCGGTTCTTCAATAAATAAATCAAATAGATCAGAAATTATTTTTTTTGCTTTAATTGTCATCGTTCTTATTCTTGGATGTAAATACATCTTATTTTTTAAAAAAAGTTTTAATTTTTTTTCCTCTTTTATCATTTCGTCACTGAACGACACAATTCTAGCTTTTTGACACTCAATATCATCAGAAAATTTGATTTTATATTTTTTAAGGTTATCCCTAGTATTTTGTATTAAATCATTCATCATAATTTTAATCAAATTTCTAACTAATTCGTATCTAATTCTTGAGGAATCGGTAAATTTATTTTTTTTTATTCTTTTTAATACTAACTTTACTAAATCAATTTCTGAAAGTTCATCAATAGAAAAAAAACCTGCGTGTAATCCGTCGTCAACGTCATTATTATTATATGCAATGTCATCACAAATAGAAGAAAGTTGAGACTCAAATGATCCGTTTTTAGTTAAATCGCCATTAAAGAATAAAATTAAATCCGATATATATTTTGGTACCGTAAATTTAACAGGACCGTTATGTTTCAATATGCCATCTAGTGTTTCAAAAGAAAGGTTTAAACCATCAAACCCTGGATATTTTTTTTCAAGTTTAGTGAGGATTTTTAAAGCATGAAAATTATGATTAAAGCCACCATTTTTTTTCATTTTAAAATTTAGTTCATCTTCTCCAGCATGCCCGAAAGGTGTATGGCCAAGATCGTGTGCTAGAGAAATAGATTCAACTAAATCATCATTGACTTTAAAAATTTTTGCTATTGATCTAGCCAACTGAGAAACTTCAATGCTATGCGAAAGCCTTGTTCGAAAATAATCTTCTTTGTTGTATACAAATACTTGAGTTTTATATTTTAGTCGTCTAAAAGCAGAACTATGAATTATTCTATCCCGATCTCTCATAAAACAGGTTCTGAAGTTATCATCTTTCTCAGAAAACATCCTACCCTTAGATTTTTTATAATCTATTGAAAAATTTGAATATTCTTTCATAATCTATTATATATTTATTATTAACATAAATTTATCTTTTGTATAATGTTTGATATATCAAAATCTGCTCTAAAAAGAATTGTTGAGGTTTCAAAGAAAAACAAAAAAAAGTTTTTTAGAATTTCCATTGATGGTGGTGGATGTCAAGGTTTCTCCTACAAATTTGATTTTGACGATGAAATTAGTAAAAATGACAAAGTTTTTGATTTCAATGAAGTTAAAATTTTGATTGATTCAACCTCAATTGAGTTTATTAATGATGCAAAACTAGACTTTGTTGAAGATATGATTGGATCTTATTTTAAAATTTCTAACCCTAAGGCAACATCTACTTGTGGTTGTGGAGTTTCCTTTTCTGTTTAAAAAATGATTATATGTTCTTGGAACATTAACTCTGTACGAATGAGAGAAAACCTCTTATTAGAATTAATAAACTCGCTAAACCCAGATGTAATCTTTTTACAAGAAATTAAGTGTCAGAATGTTGAGTTTCCTTCAATTGAAGGGATAAATAAATATAATCTTGTAATAAAAGGTGAAAAAGGAAAATATGGGGTTGCAATTTTAATAAAAAAAAAATTTGAATTTCAAGAGATTAATTTCGATTCTGGTATTTTCCAAAGTGAAGCTAGGATTTGTGGATTAAAAATTAAAAATAATTTGAATTTACATTTAATAAATATTTATGCTCCAAATGGAAATCCAGTTGAATCCAAAGAAAAGTTTACTTTTAAAATTAAATGGTATGGTGAATTACACAAAATCATAAAAGAGCTAATTGATTCTAAAACTAATATAATCCTTGCTGGCGACTTCAATGTACTTGAACATCCAGATGATGTTCAAGACTTTGACAGATGGCAAAAAGACGCTCTAGGACATATATCAACTAGAAAAAAATTTAGAGAGATTTTACATTCTGGTCTAACTAATATTGTAAGATTGTTTTACAATCCAGGAGAAATTTATTCTTTCTGGGATTATCAAAAGGCTAGTTGGGAGAGAAATTATGGTCTTTTGATTGATCACTTTTTACTTTCACCTAAACTTTCAGGCATAGTAGAAAAAATTTTTTTTGAAAAAGAATATAGAAATAAACAAAAACCTTCTGATCACATTCCATTATGGATTAAATTATCGATCTAATATTCAAATATCTGAATAAGTTTTTTTTTCTTTTAATGCTCCAGGATGAGTAACCGCACCATACCTCGCCGACCCTACACTCTGAGAAAACTTCCATAATGCTCCAGACCCAAAGTCACTTTCCTTAACTTTAAGTTTTTTATTCCTTTCATCTAATTCATTTTTATTAACATTTAAATGAATCAAACCTTTATTTGCATCAATTTCAATAATGTCACCGTCTTGAACAAGTGCGATAGGTCCTCTCGCAGCAGCTTCTGGACTTACATGTCCAATACAAAGGCCCCTAGTTGCTCCTGAAAATCTCCCGTCAGTGATCAAAGCAACTTTATCACCCATACCTTGCCCATAAATTGCAGCTGTTGTAGCCAACATTTCTCTCATTCCTGGACCACCTTTTGGACCCTCATATCTAATTACAATTACATCCCCTTCAGAATAATTTCCTTTACTAACTGCCTCAAATGCATCCTCCTCACAATCAAAACATCTTGCTCTACCTTTAAATTTTAATGATTTGGTTCCAGCAACTTTTACTATTGAACCGTCGGGTGCAAGATTTCCAGTTAAACCAACGACACCTCCTGTTTGAGATATTGGGTTTTCTGTTGAATAAACTATTTGTTGTGACTGAAAGTCAACTTCTATGTTTTTTAAATTATCCTTGAGGGTTTTTCCAGTAACAGTGAGACAATCACCATTTAAAAAGCCTCCATCTAGCAATGACTTTAAAATAATTGGCACACCACCAATTTCATAAAGATCCTTAGCCAAAAATTTACCTCCAGGTTTTAAATCAACAATATATGGAGTTTCTTTAAAAATTTTTGCTACATCAAAAATATCAAATTTTATACCTATTTCATTTGCTAATGCTGGTAAATGTAAAGCTGCATTCGTTGATCCACCGCTACAAGCCACAACTCTGGCTGCATTTATAAGTGAATCTCTGGTAACAATATCCCTTGGTTTAATTTGTTTTTTAATTAATTCCATAACACTAAAACCTGAATCAAAAGCAAACTCATCCCTTGATTCATATGGTGCTGGAGTAGATGATGAACCTGGTAATGCAAGTCCTATAGCTTCTGCTACACATGCCATAGTGTTGGCTGTAAATTGTCCACCACATGAACCAGCTGATGGACAAGCCACTTTTTCAAGATCACAAAGCTCCTTTTCAGTAATTTTCTTGGCATCGTATTCTCCCACAGCTTCAAAAACGTCTTGGATCGTAACTTCTTTATTTTTATATTTACCCGGAAGTATTGAACCACCATACAAAAATACAGACGGAACATTTAACCTCAACATAGCCATCATTAAACCTGGGAGTGATTTATCGCATCCTGCAATCCCCACCAGACCATCATAACAATGACCACGAATAGCTACTTCAACAGAATCAGCAATTATTTCTCTTGAAACTAATGATGACTTCATTCCTTCATGACCCATTGCTATGCCGTCTGTGACTGTAATAGTTGTAAATTCTCTTGGTGTTCCCCTATTCTTTTTAACACCATTCTTAGTAGCTTGCGCCTGTCTAGAAAGTGAAATATTACACGGTGCAGATTCGTTCCAACAAGTGGCAACTCCAACAAATGGTTGACGTATTTCTTTTTCAGTAAGACCCATAGCGTAATAATAAGATCTATGCGGAGAACTTTTTGGACCTTCACTAACATGTCTACTTGGTAATTTTGATTTATCTATCATTTACTTACAATTATAAATAAGTTTTAAAAAAATATTTAAGAATCTTGTTTTATCATCATAAAAGGCGAAATGTCCCGTATTTTTTATAATTAATCTTTCTGAACCAAAAACAAACTCTGAAAAACTTAAAAGTGAATCCGAACCCAGTAAATATAACTTTCGTTTAAAAAAAACTTTAAAAAATTGAAGGAGAATTTTTGTTTTTGATAACATAACAGTATCTTTAGATATATTATAAAAAGCTTTTGACGATGTTTTTTTTAAGGAATTTGACCATAATCTTATTGCTTTTTTATTGGACTCTTCACAAATTCCAATTAAATTTTTAAATTTATTATCAAATTCATTCATTTTATAATTTAATGTTTTTTTGGTAATTGTATCGGTATCATATTCTGAAAGATTTCCTTCATAATTAAAAAACTTTTTAATTTTTTTTTTTTGTTTGATTTGTTTAGCAACCAATATAGGAATAATACCTCCAACTGAATGCGAAAAAAAAACTAAATTATGTAAATTATTTCTTAATATTAATAGTACAATTGATTTTGTATAATTAATTAAGGAAAATTTATTATTGAACTTATCATTGTTATGACCAGGTAACTCTGGAATTAAAAGTTGATATTTTTGACTTAACTTTTTGATTAAAAAATTAAAATCATCACTAGAGTTTCCTATACCGTAAAAAAAAAAAATAGTTTCAAAATTTGAAGAAATTCTCTTTTTATTAGATATTAAAATTAGATCTTTAAATTTAATTTTGTACATTTTTTTTTAAGAACTTTAAATTTTTCTTTGCCTCATTTAATTTTGTCCTATTTTCATCAACAACTTTTAATGGTGCCTTAATAATGAAATTCTTGTTATTAAGCTTTTTTTCAAAAAAAATAATCTCTTTTTTATAAAACTCAATTTTCTTTTTAATATTTGATTCTTCAATTATAGTTTGACCATCTTCTGATATATTAAATTTAATTTTGGAGCTTATAATAAACTTAGACTCACGATCAAATGATTTATAAGTGATTTTGTCAAAATTAAATAACGAATAGAGTAAAGTATTATTATTATCAATCCATGGGATTTTATTCTTTGAAAATATGAGTAATGAAGAATTATTGAGGGGTTTTCCTTTAAACTCTGCCCTTATATCTTTAACAAGTTTAATGAGTTTATTAATATCAGTAATTTCTTTATTTGATATTTGATTTTTAGAAAATAAATTATTTTCCAAGGTTTCTGAAAAAAGGCTACTATTAGAAAATTTAAGTTTTAGAGATATTTCTTCTGTCACAAACGGAATTATAGGGTTCAGAAAGTTCAAAATTTCTTTAAATACTTGACTAAAATTACTAGAAATTTCTTTTTTATTTTTTTCATCTTTTAAATAAATTTTACAAAACTCAAGATATAAATCACAAAAATCATTCCATACAAAATGATATAGTTCGTTAAGAAGTAAGTTAAATTTGAACTCATTTAAATTTTTTAAAATTTTTCTTTTCGTTTCATTTAATCTGACAATTATCCAATTGTTTAAGGGAAGTTTATTCTTTTTGAAATTATACTTTTCATCTATAGCGAAGTTGTTAAATTCGTAAAACCTTGCAACATTCCAGATTTTTGTTATGAAATTTCTACTGTTCTCAACCAGTTTATTTGATAACTTTATATCTCTTCCCTGAGTTGAAAGGTTAGCAAGAGTAAATCTTAACGAATCCGAACCATAAATTTCAGTCATTTTAATAGGATCAATTACATTACCCCTCGATTTAGACATTTTTTCACCTTTTTCATCCTTAACAAGAGGATGGATATATATGTTTTTAAATGGTATTTTTTTCATAAAAAATAATCCCATCATTATCATTCTTGCTACCCAGAAGAAAATTATGTCAAATCCTGTTACTAATACATCAGATGGGTAATATTTGGATAATATTTTATTTTTTTGCGGCCAGTTTAAGGTTGAAAAAGGCCAAAGAGCTGAAGAAAACCATGTATCTAAAACATCAGCCTCTTGGTGAGTTATGTTACCTTTAATTCGCTTTTTTTTTAAAATAACTTTAGCATGACTTAAATCTTTCGCTGCAATTTTATGACCGTCATCTGTATACCAAATAGGAATTCGATGCCCCCACCAAATTTGTCTAGAGATACACCACGGCTCAATATTATTTATCCAATGTTTAAATGTATTCATCCATGATGCAGGATGAAATTTAATTTCTTTTTTTTTTATTAAGCTTAGAACCTCATCGCAAAGTTTTCTTGAATCTAAAAACCATTGTTTTGTTAACATTGGTTCAATAACAATACCAGTTCTATCTCCAACTGGGAGAAACATTTTGTTATTATTTATTTTAGTTAACTGTCCATTTTCTTTTAAAACTTTAATGACAAATTTTCTTGCTTCATATCTATCCATTCCAATAAGCTTTTCAGGAACTGAAGAATTTAATTTTGCCTGTTTGTCAAAAATATTTAATAAATTTAAATTATGCTTTTTTCCAATTAAAAAATCATTAAAGTCGTGTGCAGGAGTAATTTTAACAGCTCCTGATCCTTTTAAAGGATCCGCGTACTCATCCGCAATAATATCAATAGATCTTTTTGTAAGAGGTATTATAGCTCTTTTACCTATTAATGACTTCAAAGTTTTATTTTTTGGATGTACAGCAATAGCAACATCACCAAACATGGTTTCTGGTCTTGTGGTCGCAACCTCTATGAAAGAGTCAGTTCCTTCTATTTCATAATTAATAAACCATAGACTTCCGTTTACTTCTTTTTGATTTACTTCTAAATCTGAAATTGCAGTTTGAAGTTTTGGATCCCAATTAACTAACCTCTCATCCTGATAAATATATCCCTTTTGGTACAATTCAATAAATGCTTCTTTTACTGCATCACTGCATTCATCATCTAAAGTGAATTTGCTTATAGACCAATCAACAGCTGTTCCAAGTTTTTTTAACTGTTCAACAATTTTATTTCCAGATTGTTCTTTCCATTCCCAAATTTCTTTTAAAAATTTTTCTCTGCCTAGATCACTTTTTGTTTTTTTTGTTTCTTTAATTAATTTTTTCTCAACAATAATTTCTGTTGCAATACCCGCATGATCTGTTCCAGGTTGCCAAAGAACATTCATTCCTAATTTTTTGTTAAATCTGATAAGAATATCTTGAAGAGTAAAAGTTAACGCATGACCCATATGAAGACTTCCTGTTACATTAGGTGGTGGCATAATTATTGTGTAGGGTTTTGAATTATCCGAATCTTTAAATGAAAAAAGTTTCTCTCTTTCCCATTTTGCCAAAATTTTTTTTTCTATTTCTAAAAAGTTTAATCTTTTATCTAACATGTTTATTATTCAATGATATCCAACCATTTACCTTTCACTTCGTTATAATTTTTTTCATCATCAAATAAAGTTACGTTAAGATTTAGATCTTTTGCATTAAGTTTGCCTAAATAAAAAAGAAGTTCGTAGTATGATATAAAGTAATCTTTGAAAGCCATCACGAGACCTAATGATGATTCTAACAATTCTTGTTCACCATTTAAAACATCTAAAGTAGTTCTTTCGCCTAGTTGTAGTTCCTGCTTTAGACCCTCAAGATAGATTTTATTAGATTCAATCTGTTTTTTGAAAGCGTTTATCTTAGAAAGTGAATAATCTAGTGAAGATTTTGTTGCAATCAAGTTAGATTCTAAAATTTTACTTTCAAGTTTTAATAATTCAATTTCTGCTTTTGCTTGTTTTCTTAAACCTCTTATTTCTGAGGACGCTAATCCTGATCGGTAGATAGGAATATCAATCTTTGCAAATGCCGAGAGAACTTCTCTTTTACTGTCAGTTCTAAAATACCCTTCATTAATTTTTGCTTCAGCCTCCAACTTTACTGAAGGAAGTTGCTTTCTTTTTAAAGACTGAATTTGTTTTTTAAATGATTTAATTTTAAATTTGATACCCTTTATCTTAGGGTTATCTTCCAATGCTTTTTTTTTTAAATCATTTATTTCCCGATCACTCTTTTTTAATGGCATTTCAATTTTAGGGTTATTGGGTTTTTTACCAAATACTGACAGAAAATTTGCTTTTAATGAGTTAAGATTATTGATTGATTCTAGGTTCTCAGATTCTGCAAGAGAAAGCCTCGCCTCAGAAATGGAAACATCAGTCATGGTAACCTCACCTATTTCAAATTGCTCTTTTGTTAACTCTAATTGTCTTTTAAGAACTTCTACATTTTTTTTTTTTAAAATTAAATTTGAATTCTCAGTAGCAAGGTCTGCATATAAACTTATACCGTCTAAAAAAACTTCTTGCTCAACATTTTTTAAATAGAATCGTTGTGAATAAATTTCGTTTTTTGATATTTGAATTTCACTAAAACTACTTCCTCCATCAAAAATACTTTGTGAGATCACAACACCTTTATTTGTTTCGGTTCTTATACCATCTGAAGTAATATTAAATCCTTTAGAACTTGTATCAACCTTTCCTTTTTGATAATAACCTGAAATTTCTGGTCTAAAATTTGAAAAAGCCCTAGGTAATAATTCATCCTTAGACTTAAGTATTTCTCTCTCATATTTAATTTTAGGATTATAATCATATAAATTTCCTAAAGATTTTGATAGATCAGAATTTATATAAACCTCATTTGCAAATGAAATTGAGATTTTAAATATAAGTGATGCAAATAAAATAAAATGTATTTTCATGTTCATAATCTCAGATTATGAAATCCTTCAGTTCATTAACGTTAGTATTAAAAAACTTTTCAATGGAAATGCCAGAATCAACCTTTAAACCTCTTATAAATTCACCCACATAGTTGTCTTCTTTGCTTTTAATCACTGTAAAAATTTCTCCATCATCCTTTAATTGTTTAAGTAAATTATCAGGAACTTTTTCAACAGAGCCTTCAATAAAAATCTTATCGTAGGGTGCATTTTTTTCTAAACCAGTTGATAAATCCTTTTTATAAAAAACAGAACAATTTAGTATATTTAAATTATTTATATTTTCGTTAGCAATTTGTGTCAGGTGTTTGTCATTATCTACCCCAAAAACATAATTAACCAGTCTTGAGAGTACTGCTAAAGTATATCCCGTTAAACAACCAATAACTAATATGGTGTTGTTTCTTTTAAAATTACATTTATCAAGCATTTTTGCTACTATAAATGTTCTAATAATATTTCTTTCATTATTTATTAATATGTCACTATCACTGTAAACAAGGTCCATGTCTTTTTTTGGAACAAAAACTTCTTTTTTTATTTCTAGAAAAGCATCAATTAACTCTCTGTCTTTAACATTATTAGGGAGAATTTGGTTTTTAACCATATTAGACCTTGCTATTTCAAAAAATTTTTCGTGCATTTTATTAAACAGTGTATTAAGTATTGACTTAATATATTTAGTATTAATAGTTATTACAATAGATTAAACAATAATGGTGCGGTGGCGGAGAGGCTACGCACCGGCCTGCAAAGCCGAGTACACCGGT
>NZGH01000037.1 GCA_002690875.1 Rickettsiales bacterium | reverse complement strand
TTAAAGAATGACAGATTTTAATATAAAAAGAGAAAAAATGGAATATGACCTTGTAATAGTTGGTGCTGGCCCAGCTGGCTTATCTGCTGCAATAAACTTTAAAAAGCTTTGTCAATCAAAAGGAAAAGACTTTTCAGTGTGCTTAGTTGAAAAAGGCTCAGAGGTAGGGGCGCACATTCTCTCAGGTGCAATACTTCAGCCAACAGCGTTGGATGAACTTATTGATGATTGGAGAAATGATGATGATTGCCCTGTCAAAACTCAAGTTAAAAGCGAAGAACTTAAATTTTTAAGTGAATCAAATTCTTACAATCTTCCAAAGCTTTTTATTCCAAAAGTAATGCATAATGATAATAATTTTATAATCTCATTGGGATCTTTATGTAAATGGCTCGCAACCAAAGCTGAAGGAATGGGTGTTGAAATATATCCTGGTTTTGCCGCCTCTGATATAATTTTATCTGAAAATAAGCTTATGGGAATTGTTACTAGTGATTTAGGGTTAGATAAGGATGGAAAACCTGGACCAAACTTTCAACCTGGGATTGAAATTCACTCCAAGTATACTCTTTTTGCAGAGGGGTGTAGGGGACATTTAGGGAAAAGGTTAGTTGATCAATTTGATTTGAGAGATAACTCACAGCACCAAACCTATGGTATTGGGTTAAAAGAGCTATGGGAAATTAACCCAAAAAATTCAGACCCTGGTCATGTAATGCACACAATTGGATGGCCATTAGACACAGAAACATATGGAGGTTCTTTCCTATACCATTTATCTAAAAACTTAGTTTCAGTAGGCTTTGTTATAGGTCTTGATTATAAAAACCCTTATATGTCGCCTTATGATGAGTTTCAAAGATTTAAAACTCATCCCTCTGTTAAAGAAATATTTAATGAAGGTAGAAGAATTTCTTATGGTGCAAGAGCGTTGAATGAGGGTGGATGGCAATCTTTACCAAAATTGTTTTTTCCAGGAGGAGCATTGGTTGGATGTGATGCAGGAACTTTAAATACTCCTAAGATTAAAGGTACCCACACAGCAATGAAGTCAGCTATGATTGCTTCCGTTGAAGTGTTCAATGAATTAAATCTGGGTAAAAAAAATTCTGAAATAATTAATTATCAAGAAAAATTTACTAAATCCTGGGCTGGAATAGAATTAAAAAAAGCTCGGAATGTTCGTCCATCCTTTAAATATGGAATGAAAATGGGAATGATATTAACTGGAATTGATCAAATATTGTTTCAGGGAAATGCACCCTGGACTTTAAAACACGGAGAGCCTGACCATTTATCACTTAAAGAAAAAAAATATTTTGAACCCATACAGTACCCTAAGCCAGATGGAAAAATTACGTTTGATAAATTGACAAATGTATCTTTCTCCTCAACTTATCATGAAGAGGACCAGCCTTGTCATTTAAGAATTATTGACGACAAAATACCTATTTCTAATAATTATGAACTATATGACTCACCAGAACAAAGATATTGTCCAGCGGGAGTTTATGAAATTTTAAGTAACAATGGGAAACCTAGTCTTCAGATTAATTCTCAAAACTGTATTCATTGTAAAACTTGCGATATTAAAGATCCCTTGCAGAATATCAATTGGGTTTCACCTGAAGGAGGAGGTGGTCCAAATTACACTAATATGTAAAAGTTCATTGATTAAAATCAGTATCTTTTTGGTTTTACTTCTTTCAAATCATAAAAGTTTGTTTGCTAGTCAGTATGGTAAATACTTATCATGGAGTTATGCAAGGCAAGCAGGAGATGTTTCTAATTTAAAAAATCTTTTTCCATTTATTGATATTAATCAAATTGGCAGAAATATGCTTGAGGAAGCTTTGTTTCAATCAGTAATCTTTGAAGATTGGGAAAAAGCGAGTAAAATTTCCTCTAAGATACTAACTAATGATAAGAATAACGTATCAGCTATTTTTTTCTCTTTAACAAATAGTGTCATTAAAAAACAACCAATAAGTCAATATTTAAAAGAATCTCACTCTCAATATCTAGATATAAATTTTCTTAAGGCAATTTTTCTTTGGACAGAGGTTAAACAATCCAATATTGATCAGGATAGCACTGAAAATTGTGTTCCCTTAATATGTTTGCACAAAGGTATGCGATTGTTAGTTGAGGGAAAAAAGAAAGAAGCAGAAAATTTTTTTTCCAAAGTAGATGAACAAAATTTCTCCTCGACTAGAATAAAAGAGTTATTGTTTTACTCATTTTTAAAGCTCAATAAAAAAAATAAGGCTGAAAAAGTTTTCAACAATATGTCTTTAAAAGATCTGAACCTAAAACCTTATAGAATGAGTCATTTTTTAAATAATGATTATTTACTTAACCCCGTTAAAACACAAAAAGATGGGCTTGCTGAAATCTTTTACAATATATCAAGTTGGTATTATCAAAAAAATTTATTTAAATATTCAATTTTTTTTGGAAAACTTTCTCTTAGAATGAGACCAAACTTCAATGCTATGAAATTATTAGTGGTTAATGCATTGGAGGGAATTGGATACGAGCAGCTAGCAGTCAAGCTTATTTCAAATGTTAATAAAAGAAATCTTTATTTTATGAAATTTATAAAATTGAAAGATTCTTTACAAAAAAACTCTATTGATGAAAAACATTTATTAGATGATTTACAAAATCTTTCAAAAACGTTTCCAAAAAATTGGCAAATTACACTGCTTTTAGCAGATAAGCTTAGGTCTAAAAAAAAATTTAAAGAATCTATAGAACTTTATTCTAATGTAATTGAAAATGAATTAGTTGAAAATAAGTTTGCCATCTTATATTCAAGAGGAATTGCATATGAGAGACTTAATGAATGGAATAAAGCTGAGAAAGACCTCACTGATGCACTAGAAATTAACCCAAATGACCCCTATGTTTTGAATTATCTCGCTTACAGTTGGTTAGACAGAAATTTAAATTTGGATAAAGCAGTTAATTTGTTAAAAAAAGCTGTAGAGCTTGAGCCTAATGATGGGTATATAATTGATTCTTTGGGTTGGGCATTTTATTTAACAGGAGTAATAGATAAATCAATTTTTTATCTAGAAAAGGCTGTTTCAATTATGCCTAATGATGCCATGCTCAATGACCACCTTGGGGATGCTTATTGGAAGTCAGGAAGAAAACAAGAAGCTAATTCTCAGTGGAAAAGAGTCTTAATTATTGACCCTGGTTTTAAAAATAAGGAGAAGATTCTAGAAAAATTAAAAATAGGTATTAGGTAGTGTGCAATGATATAACTAAGTTGTCACCAGCAAAAATAAACTTATATTTAGAGGTTTTAGAAAAAACATCGGATGGATTTCACAACATTGAAAGTCTTATGACTTTTTGTGATTTTGGAGATGTTATAAGAGTAAAAAAAGCAAAGTCCTTTAAATTTACAATTGATGGTCCATTTTCAAAAAAACTTTCGTTGAAAGATAATATTGTTCTCAAGTCAATATCATTTGTTGAGAAATTGCTAAATAAAAATCTCACTGTACACATTAACCTGACAAAAAATTTACCAATTTCTTCAGGTATGGGTGGCGGGTCTTCAAATGCGGCAACGGTGATCTTATGTTTGGTTAAAATGTTCAATATAGATTGTAAAGAAGGTTTTTATAAGTCTCTTTTCTCGTTGGGTGCTGATGTACCTTTTTGTTTTTTCAGAAAGTCAGCTTTGGTAACTGGGAAAGGTGAGAGTGTTTTAAAAATAGAGAATAATTATCAAAATTTTTTTGTTCTTTTGGTTAACCCATTGGTTGAAATATCAACAAAAAAAATATTTGAAAAAATAACAATTCCAACCAGAGAAGGTTCCGCTTTATTCAGTGAGAAATTTCTTTATAAAACAAAAATAATTGATTTTTTAAATTCAAAAAAAAATGATCTCGAAAGGGAAGCAATTGAGCAGTGCAAGGATATTGAATTAATTCTTGATGTTCTAAAAAATGAAACTAATTCGCTTTTATCAAGAATGACTGGTTCAGGAGCTACATGTTTTGCTTTATTTAAGAATACAAGAGATCTTGGGAATGCAGAAATAATTTTTAGAAATAAATTTAAAAATTTTTGGGTTAAAAAAACTAAAATAGTTAATTCTTTTGAATCATTATAAACTTGTATATTCTAAAAAAAATGATTATCTTTCATTAAACTTGGGGTGTAGCCAAGTGGTAAGGCACCTGTTTTTGGTACAGGCATTCGTAGGTTCGAATCCTACCACCCCAGCCATTTTCTGATGACCAAAGAAGTTTATTTTTCATTAAATGATTGTAACCTGAATTACGGTAAAAAAAAAATTTTTGAAGAAATTTCGTTTAGTCTTCATAACGAAGATAAAATTGCTTTAACTGGAAAAAATGGAGTTGGTAAATCAACTCTGTTAAAATTAATATTTGGAAACTTAGCTATAGATTCTGGAGAATTATGGCTAAATAAAAAGATTAAAGTTGGTTTTCTTAGTCAATCCTTATCAGATAAAAATGATTTACAAATATATGATGCACTTCTGAATTTAATTAAATCAACCGAAGAGGAATATTTTATTGATCAGGTTTGTGAACAACTAAAAATTGATAAAACTCAAACTATCAATAAATTATCTGGTGGTATGCATAGAAAGTTTAATCTTGCATCTATAATTATCACAAAGCCCGACCTTCTTTTACTGGATGAGCCAACAAATCACCTAGATATTGAATCAATTCAATGGCTTGAAAATTATTTAAAATTTTCTTTTAAAGGATCTTTTTTAATTATAAGTCACAATAGAAATTTTCTAAAAAAAACTACAAATAAGGTTTTTTGGATTGATAGAAAAAAAATAAGAATTTCTCCAAAAGGTTTCTCTGATTTTGAAGAATGGAGTAAGAATTTAATAGAACAAGAAAAAAGAGAACTTGAAAACAAGAAAAAAATTTTGAATGAAGAGATGGAGTGGTTATCAAAGGGAATTACTGCTAGAAGAAAAAGAAATGTAAGAAGAAAAAATAATATACTAACTTTTAAAAATAATTATGAAAAACAAAGAAGTGAGTTTTTAAAGTCAATCTCTAAAACTAATATTAACATATCTGAAAGAAATAAGTTTGGTCCTAATGTTTTGGTGAACTGTTATAAAGTTAAAAAAGGTTTTATATTGAATAAATTAAATAAAACTATCTTAAATGATTTTTCTTATAGATTTTTAAGAGGTGAAAAGGTTGGAATTATAGGGAAAAATGGTTCTGGAAAGTCAACTTTTTTGCAAATGATAAACAACCCAATGTTAGTTGATGAAGGCTCAATAAAAATAAAAAAAAATATAGAAAAAAATTATTTTGATCAATCAGGTGTTCAGTTAGACAACACAAAAAGTATAAAAAAAAATATGATTCCTAGTGGAGGTGATTATTTAGATGTTGGAGATAAAAAGGTTCATATTTGTGGTTATTTAAAAAATTTTTTATTTGATCCAAAAGATTTAGATCAAGAGGTCGGAATATTGTCAGGAGGTGAAAGAAACAGATTATTATTAGCTAAAATTTTAGCTGACCCAAAAGACTTATTACTTTTAGATGAACCTACCAATGATTTAGATATCGAAACAATTGATATTCTTGTGGATTTTATTAGAGAGTTCAAAGGATGTGTAATCGTTGCCTCACATGACTTTGATTTTTTGAATAGAGTTGCAGATAAATTTTTTTTGCTAGATGGTAAGGGTAGTATTACAAAAACATTAAATTGTGAGGATATATTTTTAAAAAATGTTAAGTATAAACAATTAAATCCAAAAAAATTAGAGAATTTAAAAACAAAAGCCACAAAACCTGAGAGTCTTGAAAAAAAAATAAAAAAAATTTTAAAAAAAATTGAAATTAAAGAAAAACATATTTCAAATTTATCAGAACAACTTGAACAAAAAAATAAACATAATAATTTTAATTACAAAGATAACCAAGAAATACTCAATGAAATAAAATTAGCACAAGACGATCTTTACTCTCTAGAAAATGAATGGCAGGATTTAGAGGAAAAAAATTTAAGTAAAGATTTATAGCTATGAAAATAAATATTAAATATTTTATATTAGGAATTCTTTTTGGTTTTATGCCAGAAATTACTAACCTTAATCATGGTCTTGAATATAACTCTAAGGTTGTATTAGGTATGACATTAATTATGGTCTTTTTTTGGTTAACAGAAGCTATACCAACTTCCATAACTGCATTAATACCTATAATATTATCTCCAATTTTTGTTGATATAAGTCTAAAGGATATCTTGTCAAAATATGCAAGTCCCGTTGTCTTTTTATTATTAGGTGGATTCTTGTTAGCCGCAGGTTTTGAAAAAAGTAATTTACATCAAAGATTAGCCTTAAAATCAATAATCAGTTTTGGTTCAACAAAAAAGAAACTATTATTATGTTCAATTTTTTCTACAGCTTTTTTTAGTATGTGGTTATCGAACACAGCAACTTGTTTATTAATGATTCCTATAATCAAGTTTATAGTTGATACAACTCTAAATAAAAGGGAAGATGAATATTTTTCAAAGATGCTAATTTTAGCTGTCGCATACTCAGCATCGATAGGAGGGATGATTACTCCTATTGGTACAATACCAAACGCAATTCTCGTTGCTTTTTTAAACGAAAACTATAACTATCAAATAGATTTTATAGACTGGTTATTTTTTACATTACCTTTAGCAACCTTCATTCTTATTTCCCTCTGGCTTTATTTTTCTTTAAATATTAAAGATGACAGAAAAAAAATAAATCTAAATATGATTTTAAAAAGATTTAAAAAACTTGGGGATTTAACAAACTCTGAAAAAGTTAGTGGACTTGTGATCACACTGACTGGACTTTTATGGATTTTTAAAACTAAATTAAACTCTTTTTTTGGAATAAATTTGTCCGATTCTGGAATTGCAATTAGTTGTTCATTTCTTTTTTTTATTATACCTTGTGATAGGAATTACAATGTTTTGTTAGGCTGGGATTGGTTTAAAAAAATACCTTGGGATATTCTGATACTTTTTGGTGGTGGTCTCTCAATGGCTTCTTTAGTTGTGAGCACAGGTCTAGCAAAAGACTTATCTGAGAATTTAAATTATATTAAAAATTATGAACTTTGGGTCATTATTTTAGTGGTATCACTTTTTACTTCTTTAATTACTGAGTTTACAAGTAATACTGCAACAACTTTTTTATTCCTTCCAATTTTTGCATCATTTGCAGCGGAAACGGATATAAATATTATTCTAATAACACTCCCAATGGTTTTAGCTGCAAGTTGTGCGTTCATGATGCCAATTTCGACACCACCTAATGCAATTGCTTATTCATCACAAAAATTTACGATAAAATTTATGGTTAGGACAGGTATATTTTTAAATATAATTTCAATAGTCATAATCACTCTTTATATTAATTTTTTTCAAACAGCTATTTTTAAGATTTAGGATGAAAAGAATTGCAATTTTGATTGATTTAGAATTGTCCAATAAATCAGGAGGACATGTAAAGTTTTGGGAAAAAATATGTGAATCCTTGGTACAAGATAATTTAAAAATAAAAATAGATGTTTTTTTTTTAGGTAAAGTAAAAAAAAAAATAAAATTTAATAACTTTATAAATTTTAAAATTAAAAAACCAATTCTTTCATCAAAAATACTTAGAATAATTGGAATAGATGCTGACTTTACAGATCTTTTTCCTGTAAACCTTTATCTTTTTTTTGAATTAAAAAAATATGATTTAATACACACAACAGATCAACTATTTTCAATGTCAAAAACAGCAAAGTTAGCTTCTTTAATCTGGAAAATCCCTTTAACTACTTCTTATCATACTGATACATCGTCATATACAAAATACTACATTGTTAAGATCTTTTCGTATTTACCCTCATTTTTAAGTTCAATTTTTATACAAAAAATTAAATTGCATCAAAAAATATCAGAAAACCAAAAGTTGAAGATTCAAAAATATTTTCATTTTTGTGAGAAAGTAATGATTAATTTCAAGAGTTTATCTGAAGAGTTTTCAAAAATAAAAAAAAATAATAAAATTATAAATCTAGAAAGGGGCATTAACAAAGAAGTTTTTAGAAAGATAAAAATAAACAAAGATCATTTTTATAAAAAATTTAATATTCCTCAAAAAAACAAGGTTCTTTTTTTCTGTGGAAGAATTCATGAGCTTAAAGGGGCTAATTTTTTAGCCAAAATTCATAAAAATTTAATTGAAAAGGGATTATCGGTTACAACTATTCTTTCAGGAGAAGATATACACGGTGACAAATGTAAAAAAATTGGAGGTCATGGTCTAATAATAACTGATTATTTAAATCAGGATGAAGTAGCTAATTTAATGAATATTTGTGATTTATTTGTTTTTCCTTCCTTATACGAAACTGGTCCACAGGTAGTAATGGAAGCAAAATCATGTGGAGCGCTATGTATAGTTTCTCCAAAAGGAGGGGGTAGAAAAATAAGCCACAATTTTGATGGTATAATTATAAATAAATATATTGTGAGTGAATGGGTTAAAGTAATTTATAATTTACTTAAAGAAAAAAAAAAGATTTCAAAAATTAAAAACAATTTACAAAAATATAATACAAGTTCATCATGGAGGGATATTTTTTTTAACGTATTTTATAAAAATTGGAAAAAAGTCTTGAATTCTTAATGAATAATATTCTATTAATTGCTGCGCATCCAGATGATGAGTTAGTTGGTGCTACATTTATAATAAAGAAGGTTTTATTAAAAAAAAATCTTATTATTTTTTTTCCAACAAATGGTGTTCTCTCAAAAGAAGAAATGTGGTTTTGGGAAAAAAAAAAGTATAAAAAAAAAAAAAAAATTGAGAAATGAGGAGATGAAAAAATCATTACAACTTTTGGGAGTTAAAAAATTCTTTATGCAAGATATTCCAACTAGAGAACTAAAAGAAAACATTGAAAAAACTTTTAGGAAAATTAATTTTCTAGTTAAAAACCACAAAATTGATACAATATTCTGTCCAGCATATGAAGGAGGGCACCAAGATCATGATGTTAGCAACTTTATTTGTTCTAGGCTGCAAAATAGTTCTAAGGTATATGAATACCCTGAATATAATTTTTCAAAAGGCCAAATTAATTGTAATGAGTTTATTAAACCTACAAAAAACCAGGTCACTTTAAAACTTTCAGTAAATGAAAAAAAAGAAAAAATAAAATTATTAGAAATATATAATTCTGAAAAAGAGAACTTAGATTATCTTCATTTAGAAAAAGAATGTTACAGAGAACTTTATCATTATGATTACTCACAACCTCCTCACATTGGCAAGTTATTTTATAGAAGGTTTTCATTTTTCTCATGGCATCCAAGAGTGGATTCGGATACTCCTGAAAATATTATAAAAAAAATTGTTAACTCAGAAATTTTTTGAATGTTAAAAATAAAAAATTTAAAATTTATTATTTTTTTATTTCTTGGCATTTTTTTATTTAAATGGGTTTATGATTTATTTGGGGGAACGGAAGCATTAGATTTAATAAATAAAAAAAGAGATAAGTTATATTGGTTGGTCTTAGCTCATTTACCAACTTTATATTTTGATTCATTAACATGGTTTGTTTTAATAAAAAAAAGATCTTTTTCATTTCTCTGGGCATTTATAATCACATGGATTGCACAAACCTCTGGAAAATTTTTTCCTACAGGAAACGTTACGGGAGAGTTTGTTCGCATTTATTTAGCAATTAAAAAAGGATTATCATCTCACGAGTCTTCTTCAACTGTTTTCGCTGATTTAATTTTAGCTACATTTTCTCTTTTTATTATGGGACTGTTTAGTTTTTTTTTAGTTATTTTTAAGGATTCAGCTTTAATAAATTCAAGTTATAGTCACTATATTTATTTTTCATTAATTTTAATTTTTTGCGGATGTATATTTTTCTATTTCTTTATAAGAAGCAGATTATTGAAGTACTTAATTAGAAAAAAGAATTTAATCTTTAATATTAAATTAAATAAAAAAAAGATTTTATTTTTTATTAAATTAGATATTTCTTTATATTTTCTTACAAAGAAAAAAGCTGCAGTCTCGAAAGCATTTCTTTTTAGATTAGTTGGTTGGCTGGCTGGAGCATTTGAGATTTATGTTTTTCTATTAATTATAGATATTCATGTTTCTTTTGTAGACGTAATCCTTATTGAATCTTTTGCTGGAATAATAAGAGCTGTTGCTTTCTTTGTTCCAGCTGGGATTGGTATTCAAGAGTTAGCATTTGTTGTTATTGGAGGTTATGTTGGTTTAAGTCCGTCAGTTGCTTTTTCTGTAGCGATCGGTAGAAGAGTTAGAGAATTTTTAGTTGGAATTCCAGCGATAATTACTTGGCTTGTATTTTTTGGAAGGGATCTTAAAAATTAAAAAGGGTCTAGCCTAAATGACTAGACCCTTTTTATATGGGGAGCTTTTATTTACTTTTTGTAAAGTCAGGATATGACATAGTACCTAATTCACTCATATCTAGTCCGTATTCTTCGTCATCTTTGGAAGCTCTGATTCCAATTACAGTTTTGATGACAAACCAAATTATCAGACTTGCTATTAACGTGAAGGCACCGTAAGAAATCACACCAATAAACTGAACAAAAAGAGATGCGTCAGGGTTAGTCCATGCTACAACCAATGTTCCCCAAATTCCAGCGAACAAGTGAGCGGGTATTGCCATAACAACATCATCAATCTTTAGTAAGTCCATTAGTTTCATACCATACATACAAATTAAACCTCCGATAGCACCAATAATTATAGCTTGTCCCATTGATGGAGTAAGAGGTTCAGCTGTAATTGCAACAAGCCCAGCAATTGCACCATTTAAAGTTGCAGCAATGTTGGTATGACTATTAGTTAATTTGCTTACAATCATACATGCTACTACTCCACCTGCTGCAGCGAGATTTGTATTTACGAAAATATCAGCAACGGCGGTTGCATCTGCTCCAGAACCTAATGCTAATTGTGAACCACCGTTAAATCCAAACCACCCTAGCCAAAGTATGAATACTCCTAAAGTAGTCATGGGAAGTGAACATCCTGGAAGGGTTTGAGCAGAACCATCAGGTAGGAATTTTCCTTCTCTGGCTCCTAGTAAAATGGCTCCAGCAAGTGCAGCCCATCCACCTACAGAATGAACAAGTGTTGATCCTGCAAAATCGGAAAATCCCATTTCACTTAACCAACCACCGCCCCACTGCCAGGAACCCGCAATTGGATAAACAAACCCTGTCAAAAGTGCTATAAATAAAAAGAAAGGCCAAATTAAAATTCTTTCTGCTAACGTCCCAGATACAATTGAAGCTGTGGTTGCCACAAAAACCATCTGGAAATACCAGTCTGATGCTGCTGCATAACCAGTTTCAATGTCAACTTCGGAACTTCTATCGAACATAGAGAAAGAGCCCAAATAACCACCATCAACACCATCATACATAAGGTTATAACCTATTAAGTAATACATAATTCCTGCAATTGAGAATAACCCTATATTCTTCAGACATATGACAGCTGTATTTTTACTTCTAACTTGTCCTGCTTCTAGCATACAAAAACCAGCAGCCATGAACATAACTAAAAAACCACAAACCAAAAAAAGGAATGTATTTAAAATATAGGCAACTTCACCTGATACAGCTGGTGTTGCCTCTTCTTGTGCAAAAGCACTAAATGAAAAGGCTAAGACTATTGAAAAAATAGATAATCTTAGCGCATTTTTACTTAATGCTGGAAGCAAAGAATGAATTAACTTATTTAACATAATTTTCTCCCTTATTTAATAAATAAAAATTAATATACTAACTGATATGCATAAATGATGCCAAACTATCATAAATACTATTAGTTAATTGAAATTATTGATTAATTTTTTTTAATAATTAAAAATATATTTTTTTTGCCAAATTTAGTTTATAATTATTGCCTAATAATTAATCATAGTATAAAAATTATGCAACAAAGATATTTAGGTGATATTCATGACTTTCAAAAATTTATTTTTGTAAAGTTTTTAAGTATTTTTTTTAAAAAGAAAATTGGTCTTAACTGGTATTTAGTAGATCCAAAAAAAATAGGAGAAAAGGAAGTAAGCAAAAAAGATGGAGAAAAAAGATATTTTCTTCAAAAAAATGAATTTAAAACTATTGATAGAAAAATTTATGAAGAATGTGTTAGATTAAAATCAGAAAAATTTAGAAATATTACAATCTTCACAAAAAAAACTCATTTAAATCAATATGTAAGTTTCTATAACAAAAAAATACCGATATTTAATAGAGAAAAATGGTTGGATGATTCATTAAATTTTTTCAAAAAAAAAGATATCATTTTTTTGGATCCTGATAATGGTTTACTAAAGAATAAAAAAAGTAAGAAAATTTCTTTAAAATATGTTTTGGTGAGTGAGATAGAGACTTACTTATCAAAAAAAAAAACCGTAATTTTTACTCAGTTTCAGTCTTTCAATAAGACAAATATTGTTTACTTGAAAGAAATAAAAAACTATTTAAAGACAAAAAATATAAAGATTAACTGTCCTGTTGTAATAAACAGAACTGCACCTAATACTATTTTTATTTCCATAAGTAATGATAAGAAAATGGAGTTAAAGCTTAAAAGAAGTATTGAGAAATTCTGTCTAATTAATTCCAAAAGAGTTAAATTAATCACAATTTAAATTGACTAATGTGATCTTCTTTAATTTTAATATCAAAGAGTAATCAGGGTAGTCATATCTGAAAAAGTTTGCAACTCCTTGATCGTTTAAATTAATAGTTTGCTCAAATACTGGAATTTGTTGGTTGTCTTGATAATAAGACATTCTAATTTTTTTAAACTTATTGTTAATTTCTTTAGGAAGCTTTAAATCAGATTCCTTAATAATTTCATCTGTTAAAAAAACAGAAATATTAAAAAACTTGTTTGGTATTGTACCTTCGTATACTTTTTTAGTAAGCATTCGTTTATCGGAATAAAGATTTGAAATTATTTCTTCGAGAAATTGGTGAGGAAAAACTACATCTTTTGAAAAGTTTAGATCTTCTTTATCAGTTTTTGGGAACTTAACTATTAAGTTATTATTAATTCTAGCTTCACCATAAACTCTTTCCTTTAATTCAGCATCTTCTTTTACTTCTAAAACAAAATCCATATTTGAGCCATCTGCTTTTTCATTGATAGAGTAGTTAATTTCACTAACTGTTCCAACACCATGAGAGTTTATAAAGCGAGTCATCATTCTTTGATTAGAAACCCAGGAATTTTGACAATTATTTATCCAATCAATAAAAAGTTGTCCAGAGGCATCATTTACATACGTTTTTCCAGGTAATCGAATTTTTTCAGAATTAGCAAGACTAATTTCGTATTCACTTTGATAGGAAAGTAGTTTTGAAGCAAATGCTTTGTAAGAAAGTAGAGTTAGAATTAGAGAAAAAAAAATTATCCTTGAGGTGCTCATGTCATCAATTTCTTGTTATAATATTTTAATGGTGGTCATAGAATTTATTAAAGTAATATTAACATAGTATTTTTTGGTAAGTGGTTAAAGTATTAATTTTTATCTTTGCATTATTAATCTTTGTATCAATTTTTTTTTTTACAAAAAAAATTAGTAAAAGATCTTCTCTTTTAAACTTAGTATTTATTTTTTTAATTTTTTTAAGTTTGGTAGTTTTTTTTATAAATAATAAAAATGAATCAGAAAAAAAATATTATCCACCAAAATTTGACGGTGAGATTGTAATTCCTGGATATTTTGATGAAAATTAAAAATTTTAGTAAAGTTCAAAAATACATTGGGCTTCCACTATTAAAAATAAAAAAAATTGAACTTATTTTAAAATTATACCATGGAAATTTATTTTTAATAGGGGGGGTAGTGAGATGCTTAATACTAGAAAAAAAAATATCATCATCACCTGACTTAGTAACAGATTTACCAATAGAAATGGTAGTAAAAATTTTTAAAAAAAAAAAAATCAGGTTCTCATCAGTTGGTATTAAATATGGATCAATTGTAATTCACGATGATCAAGATAGTTTTGATTTAACATCAATGAGAAAAGATGTTCAGACGTTTGGAAGAAAAGCTAAAGTTAAATTTTTTCCGAATTTATTAGAAGACTCAAAAAGAAGAGATTTTACAATTAATTCTATTTATTGTGATACTAAGGGACATTTAACAGATCCTCAAGGTGGATTAAAAGATTTGACTGGGAAATATCCTATTGTAAAGTTTATTGGTAATACAGAAAAAAGAATCAAAGAAGATTTTCTAAGAATATTGAGATTTATAAGATTTTCAATTTTTTATTCAAATAAATTTGACTTTAATGATCTAGAAGTCTGCGAGAAATTTAAAAAAAAAATACTTTCATTGTCATTTGAAAGGAGAATTGATGAATTAAGAAAAATATTAACTCTAAGTAACTTTGAATTACTTTCTATACAAAAAAAAATAGGAAAGTTTCTTGAATTATCACTTGGCTGTAAGTTTGATTTTAATGGTTTTATAACTCTTTGTAGATTAGAAAGGATGATAGATGATGTTTCGTTTGAAAGAAGAGTTAAATATTTAACTAGAAAAAGAGAGGTAAAAAAATTTAATTTCTTCAGGCATTTAGATAGAAAAAGTCAACAAAGAATAAATAATAAAATTGATGATAAAAATTTTTCAATAAAAAATCTTTTATTTTTACTCTATGAAATTGATAAAGGATTGGTCATAGACCATATTATATTTGCTACAGTAAAAAAAAAAATTACAAAAGTAGAATTCCTAAAGCTTTTCAAAGAAATCCAGAAATTTAAAAAAAGGAGATTTCCTATCAGTGGTGTTGATTTAAAAAAAGTTGGTTTTAAAGAAGGAAAAAAGATTGGGAATGCTTTGATAGAAACAAAGAAATGGTGGGTTGAGAATAATTTTCATCCTCTAAAAAACCAGTGTATTAAGTTTGCTGTAAAATTCCTACCACCCAGTTCTGGGGGGTAAAGACATAAAAATTGCGTCAACATTTCCGTTTGTCTGTAAGCCGAACTTTGTGCCTCTATCATGAAGTAAATTAAATTCTGTGTACCTAGATCTCCTCAGTGATTGTAAATTTTTATCTGACTCGTTCCATTTTAAATTTATTGTTTTTTTTGTAATGTTAATGTAAGAATTTAAAAAGGTTTGTCCGACATCTTTTGTAAAAGAGAAATCTGATTGCCAATTTTTCGAGTCTAAATAATCATAAAATATTCCTCCTAAACCTCTTGGCTCATTTCTGTGAGGTAGAAAAAAATATTCATCGCACCAGTTTTTGTATTTGATATAACTTCCCTTTTTGTATTTTTCACATATATCTTTAAGTTCATTATGAAAGTAATTTGCTAATTTAATAGAATTAGAAGATTTTAAGTTATTTGGAGTAATATCTGTTCCACCTCCAAACCAATTTTTCTCGGTAACTATAAACCTAGTATTCATATGAATAGCTGGAATTTTTGGAGAATTAGGATGGATCACAACAGAAATACCCGAGGCCCAAAAATTTTTAGTATTATTTGAACCTGGAATTTTGCCTTTAAGTTCATCTGAAATAGGACCAAAAACAGTAGATATATTCACACCTGCTTTTTCAAAAGTCTCGCCTCTTAAAACACTCATTTCACCGCCCCCTAGAGCATTTGTTCCTTTGGCATCTCTATTCCACTTTTTTTTTTTAAATTTTTTCCCTGAATACTCAAATTTTTCTATTTCTTGACAAATTTTGTCTCTAAGTCTTTTAAACCATTGACTAGAAAGCCTTTTTTTTTCATCAATTTTTTTCATTGTTTTAAATTTTTTTATTTTTATATTAATATCATATGAATTAAAATATTATATTATAATGAAAGAATTGAATACAACTACAAAGAATAAACCCACTTCTGTTGATGAAGAAAAAAGAGATTTTCTTTTCATCACCACAACAGGTTTAGCAATTGCTGGCGGTGGTGCTTTTGCTTGGTCATTAATTGATACAATGAACCCTAGCAAGGACGTACTAGCTCTGTCTACAACTGAAGTAGACCTTTCTCCTCTTGAGGAAGGCCAAAGTTTAACTGTTATGTGGAGAGGCAAACCGATTTTTATAAGACACAGATCAAAATCTGAAATTAACTCGGCAAATAATGTCTCGGTTGAAGATCTTCCTCACAGAGAATCAGATGAATCAAGAGTTAAAAAACAAAAATGGTTAGTTGTTGTTGGCGTATGCTCTCACTTAGGCTGTGTTCCATTAGGTCAAAAAATTGGAGACAGTAAGGGTGAATATGGAGGTTGGTTTTGTCCATGCCATGGATCTCATTACGATACTTCTGGAAGAATAAGAAAAGGACCTGCTCCACTTAATCTTGAGATTCCCCCTTATGAGTTTGTCAGTGACGATATTATTAGAATAGGTTAAAATATGGAGAATCAAGAAAATAATAAAAAAGGTATAACATCATGGATAGATAAAAGACTTCCTGTATTTACTTTTATTAATAACAATTTAAGAGACTATCCAACACCTAAAAATCTTAATTATTTCTGGAATTTTGGCTCCTTGGCTGGAATTACTTTAGTAATCATGATTGTAACAGGTATTCTTTTAGCCATGCAGTACACGGCTAACACTGATATTGCATTTGATAGTGTTGAGAGAATAATGAGAGATGTTAATAACGGATGGCTTCTAAGATACATTCACATGAATGGAGCATCGATGTTCTTCATAATCGTTTATATTCATATATTTAGAGGACTTTATTATGGATCCTACAAATACCCAAGGGAAATTTTATGGATGCTTGGAGTGGTTATCTTATTGCTGATGATGGCTACTGCTTTCATGGGTTATGTACTTCCATGGGGACAAATGAGTTTTTGGGGAGCAACTGTTATAACCAATCTATTTTCTGCCTTTCCTGTAATTGGGGACTATATTGTAACTTTTTTATGGGGAGGATTCTCTGTAGATAACCCAACATTGAGTAGATTTTTTGTCTTACACTATCTTCTACCATTTGCAATTGTAGGTGTTGTTGCACTGCACTTAGTTGCGCTTCACCAATTTGGTTCTAACAATCCAACAGGTGTAGACGTTAAATCATCAGGAGATACTATACCTTTTCATCCATATTATACTGTGAAAGACTACTTTGGTTTGGGAGTGTTTTTAATAATTTATGCTGCTTTAGTATTTTTTGCTCCAAACTTCTTGGGTCACCCAGATAACTATATTCCAGCTAACCCTCTACAAACGCCTGCTCATATCGTTCCAGAATGGTATTTTCTCCCATTCTATGCAATTTTGAGAGCTGTACCTGACAAGTTAACAGGTGTCTTGTTAATGTTCGCTGCGGTCTTAGTACTCTTCCTTCTTCCTTGGCTAGACAAGCATAAAGTAAGAAGCGCCACTTTTAGGCCTTTTTACAAGCAATTTTATTGGTTATTTTTCATTAACTGCATAGTTCTAGGATGGGTTGGTGCAATGCCGGCAGAAGGAGTATATGTTTTAATTTCCAGAATTGCGTCATTATACTATTTTTCGTTTTTCTTAGTTATAATGCCTTTGCTCTCACGCTTTGAAAAAGTAAATGAATTGCCATCTAGCATATCAGCCGCTGTTTTGTCTAAAAAATTTGACAAAGATATTAATGAAAGTTATGCGAAGTAATTTACATAATTTATTTATACTTTTAATTGCCCTATTTCCTCTTTCAGTTTTTTCTGCTGGTCCAAAAGTTGATTTAATGGAACAGAAATGGCCGTTTAATGGAATTTTCGGAAGATTTGATAATACAGCTCTTCAGAGGGGGTTTAAAGTTTATAGAGAGGTTTGCGCCGCTTGCCATGGAATAAGACATATATCATATAGAGACTTAAAAGACATAGGATTTTCAAATGATGAAATTAAATCAATTGCTGGTGAATATGAGATTACTGATGGTCCGAACGACGAAGGAGAAATGTTTCAAAGAGAAGCACTTCCAAGTGATAAATTTGTTGGTCCATATGTAAATGATAATGAAGCTAGAAGTGCAAATAATGGAGCCCATCCGCCAGATCTTTCTCTTATTGTAAAAGCTAGAACGGGTGGTGCTGATTATCTTTATAGTCTGCTAAACGGTTATAAAGATTTTCCGGAAGACTATGAAGCAAGTGAGGGAATGTACTATAATATATTTTATCCTGGAAAACAAATTGCGATGCCCTCACCAATTATGGATGATATCGTTGAATATGATGACGGAACCGAGGCAACACACTCTCAAGTAGCAAAAGATGTTACTTCCTTCCTTGCTTGGACAGCTGAACCTGAATTGGAAGAAAGAAAAAGTCTAGGTGTTAAAACAATATTTTTCCTGGTTTTAATTACAATTATGTTACTTGGAGTAAAAAGAAAAGTCTGGAAGGATTTAGACTAGACTTATGAGTGAAATTGAACTCGCTTTCATTGGTGGAAGTGGTCTTTACAAAATTCCAAATCTCAAAAAAATAAAATGGAAAACTGTAAAATCTTCTTTTGGCAAGCCTTCATGGAAAGTGTGTGTGGGATCTTTAAATGGAAAGTCAATTGCTTTTCTGCCAAGACATGGAATTAATCACAATATTTCTCCCTCAAAAATTAATTATAGAGCTAATATAGAATGTTTGAAAAAATTGGGTGTGCAGAATATTATTTCTTTATCAGCAGTTGGAAGTCTTAGAGAGGACTATAAACCAGGAGACTTTGTTGTAGTTGACCAATTTATAGATAATACTTATTTAAGAAAAAAAACTTTTTTTGATGACGATTGCATTTCTCACGTTTCAATGTCTTCTCCAGTTTGTGAAAACTTAAGAAAAATTTCTGTAAGCAATTTAAAGAAATTAAAACTAAATTTTCATTCTAATGGTACCTATATTTGTATAGAAGGACCTCAATTTTCTTCACTCGCAGAGTCAAATCTTTTTAGATCTTGGGGTTGTGATATTATTGGAATGACAAATATGCCTGAAGCAAAATTAGCCAGAGAGGCAGGCATATGTTATGCTACAATATCTATGGTTACGGACTTTGACTGTTGGCACCCTCAGCACGATTCCGTGACTGTTGATCAGATAGTTACTACTATGAACCAAAATTCCAACAATGCATTCAAGTTAATAGAAGAGTTTTCAAAAATAGAAAAAATTAGTTGTGATGAAAAAATAAAAAATATATCAAAAAATTCCTTAATAACTAATATAGAAAATATAGAAAAGTCTACCAAGAAAAAACTTAAATTTATTTTCGAAGATTTATGAAGGTTAAAAATAAAAAATTTTCTACAATTTGGGTAGAGAATAGGGATGTAAAAATTATAGATCAGACTAAACTTCCTTTTAAATTTAAAGTAGAAAAATTACAGTCACTTAACGACTTTTGTAAAGCTATCGAGGATATGAAGGTTAGAGGGGCACCGTTAATTGGAGTAACTGCTGCTTTTGGTTTTGCAAAATCAATTGAACAAAATTCAAGTATAATAAATATTAAAAAATGTTACGATAAACTTCTAAAAACTAGACCTACGGCTATAAATCTTAAATGGGCATTAGATACAATAAAGGAAAAATTGCTCAAAACAACTCCAAACAAAAGAGCTTCTTTAGCAATCAAACTTGCAAATTTGATAAGAGATGATGACATTAAGAGCTGTAAAAAAATAGGTCATAATGGGCTTAAGATAATTGAGCAAATTTACAAAAAAAAAAAGAAACCAATTAACATATTAACACATTGCAATGCTGGCTGGTTAGCAACAGTTGATTATGGTACTGCTTTGTCGCCCATTTTTTATGCTCATCAAGCTCAAATTCCTTTACATATATGGGTTGATGAGACAAGACCAAGAAATCAAGGAGCTCTCTTAACATCATGGGAGTTATATAATGAAAAAATTCCTCACACTGTAATTGTAGACAACGCAGGTGGTCATTTAATGCAAAAAGGAAAAGTTGATTTATGTTTAGTTGGAAGTGATAGAACCGCAATGAATGGCGATGTTTGTAATAAAATAGGTACATATTTAAAAGCAATCTCTGCACATGAAAATAATATTCCATTTTATGTTGCGCTACCTACCTCAACAATAGATCGTAATTTAAAAAAAGGATCAGACATACCTATAGAAACAAGAGATGGAAAAGAGTTATCAAATTTGATTTTTGAAAAATCTAAAAAATTATTAACCGGGAGAATTTATAAAAATAAAACTAAAACTTTTAACCCAGCCTTCGACGTTACACCCTCAAAATTTATTACAGCCTTGATAACCGAAAACGGGATTTGTAAAGCTAACTGCTCTTCTATAAAAAAAAAATTAAAAAAATAATTATGAAAATTATAAAAAAGACAATTATTGAAAATTATAACTTACTTTTAGAAAAAGGTATGAACTTAGGTTCTGAAGGTAACATTAGTGTAAAATTTAAAGATAAAGTTTTTATTACCCCTTCAGGTATAGATATCAAAAAATTGAAAAATGAAAATATTTCCATAATTGATTTTGAGGGTAATGCAAGGAATGGAGTAAAACCTTCTAGTGAGCTTGACTTGCATTTATTAGTCTACAAAAAACGAAAAGAAGTTAACTCAATCGTTCATTGTCATTCTGACTGGGCTTCTATTCTCTCTTGTATGAGGCAAAGGATTAAAAAGTTTCATTATATGATAGCTGAATTTGGAGGAGATGATATCAAGTGCTCAAAGTATGCAACTTTCGGAACAACAAAACTAGCTGACTTTGTGTTAACAGCATGCAAAAATAGAAAAGGATGTTTGATTGCTAATCATGGACAAATAAGTCTTGGTGAAAATATTGATGAGGCTGTTCATCTTTCTTTAGCATTAGAAAAGTTAGCAAAGCAGTATTATTTTTGTTTGCTTTCAAAAAACTTTAAACTTTTAAGTAGTAACGAAATTAGTAATGTTTTAAAAAAGTTTAATAATTATAAGCCTAAACATTAAATTTGAAGTTCATTATGTCTCCGTCTTTCACTAAATATTCTTTACCTTCAAGCCTAACTTTTCCTTTTTCTTTACAATTTTGTTCACCCTTAAACTCTATAAAATCAAGATAATCAATAACCTCTGCTTTGATAAAACCACGTTTAAAATCAGTATGAATTTTAGCTCCAGCATCTGGAGCAAAAGAACCTTTTTGACAAGACCAAGCTCGAGATTCTTTGATACCAGATGTAAAAAAAGTTAATAAATTTAAGAGGTCATATCCCTCTCTAATAAGTTTTGATAAAGACGTTTCTTTTAAGCCAATTGATAAGAGGAACTCTTGTTTTTCTTTTAAATTTTCAATCAGGGAAATTTCTGATTCAATATCAGCCGAAATATTTAATATTTTTGTAGATGTTTCATTAGCAATTCTTTCTACTTGCTTACTTAATTCATTTCCGTTAATGATTGAACCTTCATCCACATTACAAACATAAATCATTGGTTTTATAGTCAAAAGATTATAGCTAGCGAGTACCTTTGACTCTACTAGTTCCTGAGAACAATTTCTTAAAAAGATACCATTATCTAAATTTTTTTTGGCACTTTCAAGTGTATTTAAAAGGTGAGGGTCAATAACTTTTCCTTTGTTTTTTTTTTTTAAATTTTCAATTATATTTTCAATCTTTGAAAGATCGGAGAGTAGTAGTTCAGTCTCAATAGTATGAATGTCATTTAGTGGAGATATTTTACTGTCAACATGGGTAATATCTTTATTTTCAAAACATCTGACAACATGAATAAGAGCATCAACAGAGTAAAGGTTTGATAAGAATTTATTTCCTAACCCTTCACCTTTACTTGCCCCTTTTACTAAACCTGCAATATCAACAAATTCCAATTGATTGAATATTGTTTTTTCTGATCGAGAAATTTCTGAAATCTTTTTTAAACGTTCATCTGCGACTTCAACTTTTCCAATATTAGGATCAATTGTACAAAAGGGATAATTTTTAGATTCAGCTTTTTGAGTTGATGTTAAAGCGTTAAATAATGTTGATTTTCCAACATTTGGTAAGCCTAATATCCCACAGTTAAAACCCATATTAAAAATTGTTCTTAAAAGATGAAAAATCTTTTTTTATTAGTAATTCAAAATTAATAATTATTTTTTTTTTAATAACTTCAATTATTTCTAGTTCTTCTATGTTAAATTTATCCAAAACAAATTTTTCAGCATCAATATTTTTTTCTTTGTATAAAGCGTTTTTAATACCAAACTTAATTCTATTAAAATTAGGACCAACCAGCCCTATAATATTTTTAATCCCATTGTGCCCCCCATGACCTCCAGAACTTTTTATTCTAAGTGAAGAGAATTCAAGGTCTAAGTCGTCATGAAAAACAAAAATATCTTCAGTATTATTAATTTTAAAAAAATTTAAAATTTTTTTTATTGGGTCTCCACTCAAATTCATATACGACATGGGTTTTTGAATCACAATTATTTCGTCGTATATAGTTTTTTTTGAGTATAAAGAGTTAAATTTTTCAGAAAATTTTGGAAAATTAAATTCAGCATGAATTGAATCGACTATGTCAAAACCTATATTATGTCTTGTTTTTAAGAATTCTTTACCAGGGTTGCCAAGTCCAGTTATTAAAATCATTTAATTAGAAAACATTATTTTTTTTCGTTATCTTCTGATTTTTTCTCTTCAGAGGATTGTTCTTTTGCTGCTTCTTGCTTAGTTTCATCTGAACCCTCTTTCGCTTCAGCACCCTCAGCTTCTTCAACTGGTTTTTCCTCTTCAACTTTCATGACTGTTGGTGGGGCAATTGTTGCAATAGTAAAATCTCTATCAGAAATTGAAGGTATTACACCCTCTTGTAAATTTATCGAGCTTATATGTATACTGTCGCCAATTTCCAACCCGTCAAGATTTGCTTCAAGTGATTCGGGTATTTTTGATACTAAAGTTATGAGTTCTACTTCACGCCTTACAACATTTAAAACTCCACCCTGTTTTATGCCTGGACAATTATTTTCGTTTATAAATTTGACTGGAACAAATAAGGTTACGGTTGTATTATCCCCAACTCTAAGAAAATCGATATGTAAGATGCTTTCCTTGACGGGGTGAAGTTGTAAATCTTTGGGTAAAACCTTTATAACTTCGTCGTTATATTTAATTTCACATTGCTTAGAAAAAAAAGTAGGATCTTTAATTTTTAATTTAAGAATTTTTTCATCTAATAAAACTGGGATAGGATCCTTTTTCTCACCGTAAATAATTCCTGGAATTTTTTTTTCTTGTCTAACGCTTCTTGAATCTCCAGTTCCAATATTTTCTCTTCTATTAACGATTAATTGTGGGTTCTGACTCATATTGTACTCCTATCAAGCAAATAAACTCGAAACAGATCTGTTTTCCGTAATTCTTCCTATTGCCTCTCCTATGAGTGGAGCTATAGACAATTGTTCAATTTTTTCAGAAGTACGAACATCTTCTCGAGCGAGAATACTATCAGTTATTATCATTTTATCAATAGGTGAGTTATTAATTCTTTCGATAGCTGGTTCTGATAAAACTCCATGAGTTATGTAGGCGTAAACAGATTTTGCCTTTTTATCTTTTAATGCTTTTGATGCATTTGTGAGTGTACCTGCCGTATCACATATATCATCAATTAAAATACAATGTTTATTTTTAATTTCTCCAATAATATTCATAACTTCTGAAACACTTGCTTTTTCTCTTCTTTTGTCAATTATAGCAAGATCGCAGTCTACTCTTTTAGCAATTGCTCTAGCTCTTACAACTCCACCAACATCGGGAGATATGATAACAAAGTCTTTTCCAGAAAATTTCTTTTTTATATCTTCTATAAAAACTGGTGCAGCAAACAAATTATCCGTCGGAATATCAAAAAAACCCTGAATTTGTCCCGCGTGAAGATCAACCATTAGCGCTCTATCTGCCCCAGCAGTACTAATTAGGTTGGCAAGTAATTTAGCTGAAATAGGTGTTCTAGGTCCAGACTTTCGGTCCTGTCTTGCATAACCATAGTAAGGCATAATTGCAGCAATTCTCTTGGCTGACCCCCTTTTAAGAGCATCAATTGTAATTAGTAATTCCATTACATGGTCATTAGCAGGAAATGATGTCGATTGTATAACAAAAACATCTTCTCCTCTAACATTCTCTTGTATCTCAACAAAAATTTCTTTGTCTGGAAATTTTTTAATTGTTGCGTTAACAAGTTTAACTCCGAGATACTTTGCAATACTATCAGCAAGAGGTTTATTACTATTACCTGAAACCAATTTCATAATTATCTTTTATACTAACTAAACTGATTTGCCTACCACAATTTTTAATTCCTTTTTTATAATAGTATCTGAAGCTATAAAAATCATTATGGTTTTGATATGTATCAATTCCTGAAATATTAAAATCATCAATACCACAATTCATTATTTTATCTTCAAGTAGTAAACTGAAATTAAAATACAGGCTTTTTTTTATTGATGAAATATATTTATCTGAATCAACTTTAAGTTGTTTTAATTTAACTATAAAGTCACTCTTTACTTCAAAAGAATTTTTTTTTAAATGAGGACCTACATCGATAAAAATATCCTGCTTACGTTCCCCTTTTTTTAAAAAAAAATTAATTGCATTTTCAATTATACCTGAAAATGTTCCTCTCCACCCTGCATGGATAATTCCGTAATATTTTTTTCCTAAAATTACCATCGGAGCGCAGTCTGCAGTTAAAACACCAAGAATAAGATCTTTTTTATTAGAAATAATTCCATCACCACAAAAAATTTCATTATTGTAATTATCAATGAAAAAAATTTTGTTAGAGTGAACTTGATTGATTAAAACTATTTTTTTTTCTCTATAAAACTTTTTATTAACCAAATCTATATTTTTTTTAACATTTTTTTCGTCATCTCCATTATTATAGCTACAGTTTAAAGAACTGAAGTTGTTTTTACTTACACCACCATTTCTTGTAAAAAAACAATATTTGAAATTTTTATGATAAATAATTTTGTTTTTTCTCGGCATTAGAAAAAATTTAATTTAAGTTTTTTTTTGGTTATTAAAGTACATTTAACTAAATCACCCATTCCTTTAGCGTTAGTAAGTCTAGTGAACTGTGAGTTTAATATTTCAAGTTGTTTGCTTGATTGCAAACCTCTTGATAGTTTAAAAAATCTTTCATTTATTCCATTAAAAAAAAGAAATTTTTTTTGTGTGATCGGGCCATAAAAAAATAAACCTGATTGATGAGCTTGCTGTTTTATTTTTTCAAAATCAACATGATATGTGATATCTGATTCATAGGGATTATTAAGAAAGTAGCTTTTTTTTTTTTTAAAAATAGATTGCAATGTATCAGCTTTCTTTTTTTTTAGAGGTCCGTAATCAAAAATTAGCAAGCCTCCACCAAACTCTTTTAAATGATTAAAAACTCTTTTTAAGTATAGAGTACCATATGGTGATATTTCATTTATATCCCCTTTTTTTCCGTCCAGTTCTTTTAGTGAAAAGAAAGGATTTTTTTTTAAAATCAATTTTAATTTTCCTTCAATTAAATCAATTCTTCTTTCTAACCAGCCTTCTGAAGTTTTCTCAAACTGATTTATTGGTAATGCATCAAAAAATTCGTTTGCTATAAAAAAAATTGGTCTGGGTGGAAAAATTAATTTTTTAAGATGTGAAATGTTTATTTTTCCAATATTTTTTTTTATATTTTCTGTAAGATTACTCGATTTTTCAAATAAAAAAAACTTTAACTCTTCTTTAATCAATTTATTTAAGTTTCTCGATAAGTCTTTTATTAGAGTTCCATTACCAGGGCCTAACTCACAAAAGTCTCTTATATTTCCAATTCTTTGATTAATTGAAGCTATAAATATTGAAATGCATTCACCAAAAAGCTGACTAATTTCTGGTGCTGTTATGAAATCAGTTCCAATTCTATTTTTTTGATAATATCCACGATCTTTTTCATACAGACAAAGAAAAATAAATCTACTAAGAGAAAGTGTACCTAAATTGTTTAAAGCGTAATATATCTTAGAGTTTTTTTTCATTTTTTAAAAAAATTATTCCAATTAATAACATCGGAAAAGTTAAAATTTGTCCCATAGTTATATTATTAATTATAAAACCTAAATGAGAGTCGGGTTCTCTAAAAAATTCTAAATTAAATCTAAAAAAACTGTAAAATATTAAAAATAAAGCATATCCATTTAGTCTATTTTTTAGATCACTTCTCACAAAAAAGTTCAGGATTATAAAGATAATTAAACCTTCAAACACTGCCTCATAAATTTGACTGGGATGTCTAGTTAAGAATTCTGATTCATACAAAATACCCCATGAACCATCTGTTGGTCTGCCCACAAGTTCGGCATTTATAAAATTTGCCAGTCTACCTAAAAAAATTCCTATTGGAGAGCTGTAAGCAACTAAATTACAAAGTTCAGAAAATTTAACATTTTTAATTTTTGAATAAAAAATGATTAAAATTATTAATCCTAGTAATGCGCCATGAAATGACATTCCACCTTGCCAAATTTTAAAGACCTCAACCGGATTTTCAAAATAGAAATCAAAGTTATAAAAAATAACATATCCTAACCTTCCACCTAGTATAACAGCAATGATCAACCAAGTAATAAAGTCATCAACTAATGATAACTCCAGGTTTAATAATTTTTTTTTTATTAAATATTTTGAATAATAATTACAGAAGATAAATCCAAAAACATAAGCTAAAGAATACCAATGAATTTTTAAGAAAAAAATTTCAACTGCTACTGGGTTTAGGTTGTGTTCATAAATCATAAGTTTTTAATTAAATAATTTCTTATATAGTCTTTAATTCCATCCTCTAACGAAAAAAACTTTTTTTTATACCCATTATGCCTTAGTTTTTTTATATTTGCTTTTGTAAAATATTGATATTGATCCCTTATATTTTTGGGTGTGTCGATGTATTTAATTTTATTTTTAATATTTGAGTTTTTAAAAACTGAAGTAGCTAAGTCATGAAAACTTCTTGGTTTTCCGGTTCCCACATTAAAAATCCCATTTATATTTTTATTATCAATAAACCATTTTATAATGTTGATTACGTCCTTGATATATATAAAGTCTCTCATTTGCTGACCATCTTTGTAATCAGGGTTGTGTGATTTGAAAAGTTTTACGGTTTGATTATTTGAAACTTTTTGAAAAATCTTAAGAACAATGCTTCTCATTTCAGATTTATGAAATTCATTAGGTCCATAAACATTAAAAAACTTTAGCCCTACGTACTGAGGTGGTTTTTTTTTTTGATTAATTGTAAATTTATCAAATAAATGTTTAGACCATCCGTACAAATTTAATGGAATTAATTTAGAAAGATAATTGTTTTTTTCTTTATCATCAAAGTTATTAAACCCATTACCGTAAGTGGCAGCTGATGAAGCGTATATCAATCTTTTTTTATTCTCTACGCACCATGACCAAATAAACAAAGAAAGGTTAATATTATTTTCTAGTATTAATTTGACATTTGTTTCTGTTGTTGAAGTAATAGCGCCAAGATGAATTACTAATTTTATAGATGTTTTATTTTCATTCAGAAAATTTTTAAGATTATCAGGAGAGATTTTTTTCAAATCTTTTTTTTTAAAATAGTGCTCATTTTCATTATTTTTCCAGTCAACTGACACAATGTCTTGAAAATTGTGGTTTCCAAGACAATTAATAAGGTTAGAACCAATAAATCCAGCACCTCCAGTAACTATTATCATATTACGAACCCGAAAATTACGATAGCACTCTTAAAACAAAAAAACTAATAACATATGTGGTAACAACAAATCCAATAATATTAAATAAATAAATATTTTTTTT